>JAYQUI010000026.1:0-15076 GCA_038147655.1 Nitrosomonadales bacterium | reverse complement strand
GCTCAAATTTACCTTTAGCCATAATATATTCCTTAAAAAATTACTCTTTGTTCATAATTGCTTCAGCCACATTTCTTGGGGCTTCAGCATAATGTTTAAATTCCATTGAGTATGTTGCTCTACCCTGACTCAATGACCTTAATGTTGTTGAATAACCAAACATTTCTGATAAAGGCACTTCAACAGTAATTACTTTTCCTGTAGCGTTGTCATCCATCCCTTGCACAATGCCACGTCTCGATGATAAATCACCCATCACATCACCCATATATTCTTCTGGTGTTTCCACTTCCACAGCCATCATTGGTTCTAGAAGAACAGGGTCAGCTTTTCTACATGCATCTTTAAACGCAAAGGAGGCAGCCATCTTAAATGCGTTTTCGTTAGAATCCACATCATGATACGAACCATCATATAAGGTTACTTTAACGTCTTCAATTGGATAACCTGCAAGAACACCGGCAACAATCGTCTCTTGAAGACCTTTATCCACGGCCGGAATAAATTCACGAGGCACGGTTCCACCTTTAATGGCATCAACAAATTCATAACCCTTACCTTGTTCATTTGGCTCAACTTTTAACCAAACGTGGCCGTATTGACCTTTACCACCAGACTGTTTAACAAATTTACCTTCAGCATCAACAGATTTTTTGATCGCTTCACGGTATGCAACCTGAGGAGAACCGATGTTAGCTTCAACGTTGAATTCTCTCTTCATACGGTCAACCAAAATTTCTAAATGAAGTTCGCCCATACCTGAAATAATGGTCTGATTTGTTTCTTCATCTGTTTTCACTCTAAAAGATGGATCTTCCTGTGCTAATCTATTTAAAGCAATACCCATTTTTTCTTGGTCAGCCTTTGTTTTTGGCTCCACTGCAACGTGGATCACTGGGTCTGGGAAAATCATTCTTTCAAGAACGATATCTTTACCAACAGCACATAGAGTGTCTCCAGTGGTTACATCTTTAAGGCCAACGGCCGCAGCGATATCACCAGCACGCACTTCCTTGATCTCTTCTCTTGAATTAGCATGCATTTGCAGAATTCGGCCTAAACGTTCCTTTTTACCTTTAACTGCATTCTGAACTGAGTCGCCAGCATTAATGACACCAGAATAAACTCTGAAGAATGTTAGTGAGCCCACAAACGGGTCGGTCATAATTTTAAATGCAAGTGCTGAGAAAGGCTCTTCATCACCAGGTTTACGTAACATCTCTTTCTCACCTGAGGCATCTGTTCCCTTAATCGCTGGAACATCAATAGGCGATGGCATTAGCTCGATAACTTTATCAAGCATAGCTTGCACGCCCTTGTTCTTAAATGCAGAACCTAGCATCATTGGTACAATTTCGTTACCAATGGTTCTAAGTCTTAAACCTTCAATAATTTCAGCCTCAGATAAGTCGCCTGTTTCAAGATATTTATTCATTAGTTCTTCGTTTGCTTCAGCAGCCGTTTCAACTAAATCACTTCTCCATTTATTGCAGGTATCAACTAAGTCCGCTGGAATATCGCGATAGTCAAACTTCATACCCATTGAAGCCTCATCCCAATAGATTGCTTGCATCTTAATGAGGTCTACAACCCCTTCAAACGTTTCTGCAGCACCGATCGGAACTTGTAATGGTACAGGGTTGGCCTTAAGTCTTAATTTCATTTGCTCATAAACTTTAAAAAAGTCAGCACCCATTCTGTCCATCTTGTTTACAAAAGCTAGACGTGGAACATTATATTTATTAGCCTGTCTCCACACTGTTTCTGATTGAGGCTGAACTCCGCCTACGGCACAGTAAACCATACATGCCCCATCTAATACACGCATGGATCGTTCTACTTCGATGGTGAAGTCAACGTGGCCAGGTGTGTCAATAATATTGATACGGTGCTCATTAAACTGCTGAGCCATGCCGGACCAAAAGCAGGTTGTCGCGGCAGATGTAATCGTAATGCCACGCTCTTGTTCTTGTTCCATCCAGTCCATGGTGGCTGCGCCGTCATGAACCTCACCTATTTTATGACTTATGCCTGTGTAGTAGAGAATACGCTCAGTGGTTGTGGTTTTACCAGCATCAATGTGAGCACTAATACCTATATTTCTATATCTATCAATCGGAGTTTTACGAGCCACTTAATTTATCCTCAAAAATTATTTAAAAACGGAAATGTGAAAACGCTTTGTTAGCTTCAGCCATACGATGCACTTCTTCTCTTTTCTTCATGGCATTACCTTTATTTTCTGATGCATCCATGATTTCATTGGCTAAACGAATATCCATAGATTTTTCACCACGGCCTCTTGCCGCATCGCGTAACCAACGCATAGCTAATGCTTGTCTTCTGGAAGGCCTAACTTCAACTGGTACTTGGTAGTTAGCGCCACCAACACGACGGCTTTTAACTTCCACTAGTGGTTTTAAGTTATCTAATGCAACAGAGAATACTTCGATTGGATCTTTACCACTCTTACCTTGCACTTGATCAAACGCACTGTAAATAATTCTTTCAGCAACTGCTTTTTTGCCGCTGGTCATTAACACGTTAACGAATTTGGAAACCTCTTGGCTTCTAAATTTAGGATCAGGTAAGATCTCTCTTTTTGGAACTTCTCTTCTTCTTGGCATAGTTTTAACCTTTAATTAATTAAGCCTCTTTAGGACGTTTTGCACCGTATTTAGAACGGGCTTGTTTTCTATCATTAACACCGGCAGTATCTAGACTACCGCGAACAGTATGGTATCTCACACCCGGAAGATCTTTTACACGACCTCCTCGAATCAACACAACTGAGTGTTCTTGCAGGTTGTGGCCTTCACCACCAATGTAACTAATTACTTCGTAACCAGTGGTTAATCTCACCTTAGCCACTTTTCTCAAAGCAGAGTTAGGCTTTTTCGGAGTTGTGGTGTAAACACGAGTACAGACGCCACGTTTTTGTGGCGATGCTTCAAGTGCTGGCACCTTACTTTTCTCAACGATTCGCTTTCTTGGCTTACGAATTAATTGGTTAATGGTTGGCATAAGTTTCCTTTAAATTTATCAAGTTCATTTTCTAATCTTGCACTTTTTCCATCTTAGAAAAAGCACAAGATTTTATTGTTCTTCAAGATGATTGTCAACTGTTTTATTCTTGATTCTCATCCACATTTGGCGCCTGTTCTTCTGATGGGGCTACAACCTCCTCAACAGGAGCTTCTGTTTCAGTTGCAAATAGAGCTTCAGCTTCTTTTAATTCTGGGCTTGGCTCATTTTGCTCTTCAACAACATGATTATCAGGATTCATAACGTCTGCATTTTCTTTTCTTGCTTTATGATAAGCAAGGCCTGAACCTGCCGGAATTAATCGGCCTACAATAACGTTTTCTTTCAATCCTCTTAAATCATCTCGTTTTCCAAGGATTGCAGCTTCAGTTAACACTCTTGTTGTTTCCTGGAATGATGCCGCAGAAATAAATGAATCAGTTGCTAAAGACGCTTTAGTAATTCCTAAAAGGACATACTCATATTCAGCAGGTCTTTTATCTTCGGCAACTACCTCATCATTGCGATTTAATACAACCGCTCTTTCAAGCTGTTCACCAGGGATAAAGCCAGTATCACCAGCATCGGTAATCTTAACTCTTCGAAGCATTTGTCTAACAATTACTTCAATATGTTTGTCATTAATTTTAACGCCCTGAAGTCTATAAACATCCTGAACCTCATCAATCACATATCTTGCAAGCGCCTCCCTACCTTGAAGCCTTAAAATGTCTGCAGGATCAGCAGGTCCATCCACAATCACCTCACCTTTAGTCACAACTTGACCATCATGGACAGTGATATGTTTATCTTTAGGTATTAAAAACTCTTGGGCTTCGCCTTCAGAATCAGTAATTACTAATCGTTGTTTACCTTTAGTATCTTTACCAAAAGAAATTGTTCCGGTAATTTCGGCCAACACACCTGCATCTTTTGGAGCACGTGCCTCAAAAAGTTCAGCTACTCTTGGAAGACCACCAGTAATATCTCTTGTTTTTGATGATTCTTGTGGAATTCTTGCAATAACATCACCCACATTAATATCTTGACCATCAGATACGGTAATAATATAACCCAACTGGAACGTCACGTTTACAGGGTTATCGCTGCCAGATAATTTCACTTCATCGCCTGCATTATCTAAAAGCTTAATTTGTGGTCGACTTGTTTTAGATTGTGTTCCTTTTTGCTTGGAATCAATAACCACCAATGTTGACAATCCAGTTACATCATCAATTTGTTTTGCGACTGTAATGCCTTCTTCCACATTTTCAAATTTAACTTTTCCAGCGTATTCTGAAATGATTGGTCTTGTGTGAGGATCCCAGTTAGCTAAAACTTCACCCGCTTTAACTTTTTTACCATCCATCACAGATAAGGTGGCACCATAAGGAACTTTATGGCTTTCTTTTTCGCGACCATTTTCATCCTCGATAATAAATTCTCCGTTACGTGAAATAACAATTTGTTCATTTCTTGCGTTGGTAACGTATCTCATAGTTGAAGCAAATCTAACAGTTCCTGAAGATTTAACTTCAATTTGGCTTACTGCAGCAGATCTTGAAGCAGCGCCACCGATGTGGAATGTTCTCATCGTCAACTGAGTACCTGGCTCACCGATTGATTGAGCAGCAATCACACCAACAGATTCACCCTCGCTAATCAAGTTACCGCGACCTAAATCACGGCCGTAACAATTGGCGCAAATACCATGACGTGTGTCACATGTCAGAGCGGTTCTCACCTTAACTTCATCAATACCTAGAGATTCGATTTTTTCAACCTCATCTTCAGTTAGTAATGTTCCGGCTGAATAAATGACCTCTTGCGTTGAAGAATCTTGAATATCAAGAGCAGCAACTCGTCCAAGAATTCTATCTCCTAGAGGTTCAACAACCTCACCGCCCTTGATGAGTGCTTTAGTCACTAAACCTTCCTCGGTTCCACAATCTTGCTCAGTCACTACTAAATCTTGAGTAACGTCAACTAACCTTCTAGTTAAGTATCCAGAGTTAGCGGTTTTAAGAGCAGTATCAGCAAGACCTTTTCGAGCACCATGGGTTGAAATAAAGTATTGAAGAACATTAAGGCCATCCCTAAAGTTGGCTGTAATAGGTGTCTCAATAATTGAACCATCAGGTCTAGCCATCAATCCTCTCATACCTGCTAACTGTCTCACCTGAGCAGCAGAACCTCGAGCACCAGAGTCAGCCATCATGTAAATTGCATTAAATGATTCTTGTTTTAATACATTGCCTTGCTCATCTTTCACTAACTTGCCGTCCAAGTCATAGACGTCCTCTTCCTTCAGTTGCTTCATCATTGCATCTGCAACTTTATCTCCAGCACGACCCCAGATATCAACTACTTTATTGTATCTTTCACCCTGGGTTACCAATCCTGAGGAGTATTGATCTTGAATTTCTTTCACTTC
This sequence comes from Nitrosomonadales bacterium, assembly GCA_038147655.1. GTDB lineage: Bacteria > Pseudomonadota > Gammaproteobacteria > Burkholderiales > Methylophilaceae > BACL14. The sequence goes on along the minus strand of JAYQUI010000026.1, from coordinate 9,618 downwards.
AGCATCAGCACTTTCGAGGATTGAAGATTTTTCTTGAGGAACCAGCATGTCATGAACACTGATTGACATGCCAGCTTTAGTCGCATAAGAATAACCTGTGTACATTAATTTATCAGCTAATATCACCGTATCCTTAATACCAATTTTCCTAAATCCAGTATTAATTAATTTTGAAATTTCTTTTTTCTTCAAAGCTTTATTTATAAGCTCAAAAGATAAGCCTGCTGGCAGAATTTCACTTAGAATGGCTCGGCCAACTGTCGTTTCGTAACGATTAGTTTTCGCAGTCTTGCTACCATCAAAATTTAGCTCAAATTCTCTAATTCTCACTGTAACTTTGGCGTGAAGATCAACTACTCCGTTGTCATATGCTCGCTGAACCTCAGCAACATCACTAAATATTTTACCTTCACCCTTAGCGGCAATTTTTTCTCGAGACATATAATAAAGTCCCAGAACAATATCTTGTGATGGCACGATAATTGGTTCACCATTGGCTGGTGATAGAACGTTATTTGAGGCAAGCATCAATGTTCTTGCTTCCATTTGGGCTTCAAGAGACAAAGGAACGTGAACAGCCATTTGGTCACCGTCAAAGTCGGCGTTAAAAGCTGCACAAACCAAAGGATGAAGTTGAATTGCCTTACCTTCAATCAACACAGGTTCAAATGCCTGAATACCTAATCTATGAAGAGTTGGTGCACGGTTCAATAATACAGGGTGTTCTTTAATCACTTCTTCTAAGATATCCCAAACCTCCGGACCTTCTTCTTCGACTTTTTTCTTTGCTGCCTTAATGGTCGTTGCTAAACCCAATAACTCTAACTTGTTAAAAATAAATGGTTTAAATAACTCTAAGGCCATTTTTTTTGGTAAACCACATTGATGAAGTTTTAATTGGGGTCCAGTAACAATTACTGATCGACCAGAATAATCAACACGTTTACCTAAAAGGTTTTGTCTAAATCGACCCCCCTTACCTTTAATCATATCCGCTAAAGATTTTAATGGTCTCTTGTTTGCGCCTGTCATTACCTTGCCTCGTCTACCATTATCTAGCAGTGAGTCAACAGACTCTTGAAGCATTCTTTTTTCATTTCTTAAAATAATTTCAGGAGCTCTCAAATCAAGTAATCGACGTAGACGGTTATTTCTATTAATCACTCTTCTATACAAATCATTTAAGTCAGAAGTAGCAAATCGTCCACCATCTAGAGGCACAAGAGGTCTTAGCTCTGGTGGCAATACAGGTAAAACATCTAGGATCATCCATTCAGGTTTGATGCCAGATTTTTGGAAAGCTTCGAGCACTTTTAATCGTTTTGCGATTTTCTTAATTTTTGCCTCGGAATTTGTGCTACTGAGCTCTTCACGAAGAGCGTCAACCTCGGAATTGATATCCAAAGAAGCTAGTAATTCTTTTACGCCTTCAGCGCCCATTACCGCTTCGAATTCATCACCATATTCTTCAATTTTTGCATGGTAATCATCTTCAGTTAGCAATTGACCCTTTGTTAATGGAGTCATACCAGGATCCACAACCATATATGCCTCAAAATAAAGTACTCGCTCAATATCTCTTAGAGCAATGTCGAGAACCATTCCGAGTCGGCTTGGCAAACTCTTAAGGAACCAAATATGAGCAACCGGGGTTGCAAGATCAATATGGCCCATTCTTTCACGACGAACTTTTGAAAGTGTTACCTCAACTCCACATTTTTCACAAATAACGCCTCTATGTTTAAGTCTTTTATACTTTCCACATAAACATTCGTAATCCTTCACTGGACCGAAAATTTTTGCGCAAAATAGACCATCACGCTCTGGCTTAAAAGTTCGATAGTTAATTGTTTCAGGTTTCTTGACCTCACCAAATGACCAAGATCTAATTTTTTCAGGAGATGCAAGGGCTATCTTAATTGCATCAAATTCCTCTTCATGGGTAACCTGCTTAAATAGGTCTAATAAAGCTTTCATGCATAATCTCCTTAATTAATCTTTGTCTAAATCGATATCAATCGCAAGTGATCGAATCTCTTTTGTTAAAACATTAAATGACTCTGGCATTCCTGCATCAATCTTATGTTCGCCCTTAACGATATTTTCATAGACTTTCGTTCTTCCAGAAACATCGTCAGACTTCACAGTTAACATTTCTTGCAGAGTGTAAGATGCTCCATACGCTTCAAGAGCCCACACTTCCATCTCACCAAATCTCTGTCCACCAAATTGCGCTTTACCACCAAGTGGCTGTTGTGTAACGAGTGAATATGGTCCAGTGGATCGTGCATGCATTTTGTCATCAACCAGGTGATGCAATTTAAGAACATGCATGTAGCCAACTGTTACAGGTCGTTCAAACGCCTCACCAGTTCTACCATCAAATAACTGTAATTGAGTTTTCTTGGCAGAAAAATTCAGTTTCTTAGTTAATACATGGTCATCCGGATAAGCCAAATCAAGCATATATTGGATGTCAGACTCAGCAGCACCATCAAAAACTGAAGTTGCAAAAGGTACACCTTGTTTGAGGTTATGAGCCATCTCAATAACTTCGGCGTCTTTTAAGCTCTTGATGTCTTCTTTTTTGCCTGATGATTGGTTATATATTTTTTCTAAAAGGTCTCTTACTTCAGCAACCTTTCTTTCTTCTTTTAACATTTCATCAATTCGATTACCAAGACCTTTTGCTGCCCAACCCAAATGCACCTCAAGAATTTGTCCAATGTTCATTCGAGAAGGAACGCCTAATGGGTTAAGAACAATATCTAGAGTTGTTCCATCGGCCATATGTGGCATATCTTCAACTGGCACAATCTTTGAAATAACACCCTTATTACCATGTCTACCAGCCATTTTATCGCCCGGCTGAATTCTTCGTTTAACCGCCAGATAAACTTTCACCATTTTTTGAACACCAGGCTGAAGTTCATCACCTTGAGTTAATTTTTGTTTCTTTTCCTCGTAGCGAATATTAAAATCTTTCTTCGCCTTATTCAAATTCTCTTTGAGAGACTCAAGCGATTTAGAATCCTTGTCATCAGCTAGACGAATGTCAAACCAATCGTATCGTCCAATCTCTTTAAGCTGGTCTTTTGAGACTTTATCGCCTTTTTTAATGCCTTTAGGGCCTCCAGACACAGTTTTACCAACCAGTAATTTTTCAATCCTAGCGAAGGTATCATCCTCAACAATTCGTAATTGGTCATTCAAGTCTTGTTCAAAATTACTTAATTGTTCTTGAATGATTTGTTCTGCTCTTTCATCTCGATCTATACCTTCACGAGTAAATACTTGAACATCAATAACAGTTCCAGACATTCCTGAAGGAACACGGAGACTGGTATCTTTAACATCAGAAGCTTTTTCACCAAAAATAGCTCTTAATAATTTTTCTTCTGGTGTTAATTGTGTCTCACCTTTTGGAGTGACTTTACCGACCAACACGTCACCAGCTTCAACCTCGGCACCCACATAGATTATTCCAGACTCATCCAGACGACCTAACATTCTTTCGGACAGGTTTGAAATATCACGAGTAATTTCTTCTGGTCCAAGTTTAGTATCTCTGGATACCACAGATAATTCTTCAATATGTACTGAAGTGTAACGATCATCTGCAACAACCTTTTCCGAGATCAAAATAGAATCTTCAAAGTTATAACCATTCCATGGCATAAAACCAACTAGCATATTTTGACCCAAGGCTAGCTCACCAACATCAGTAGAAGCGCCATCCGCAATAATATCGCCACGGGCAATCGTATCACCGATTTTAACTAAAGGTTTTTGATTAATGTTTGTGTTTTGATTAGAGCGAGTGTATTTCGTAAGATTGTAAATATCTACACCCACATCTTCAGCAGAAGTTTCTTTATCATTGACTTTAACCACAATCCTTCTTGAATCAACATAATCAACGACACCGCCTCGTTCTGCTTGAACTGTTGTTCCAGAATCCATTGCTACAGTTCTTTCAATACCGGTACCAACAACTGCTTTTTCAGCTCGCAAACATGGTACAGCTTGACGTTGCATGTTTGCACCCATGAGTGCTCGGTTTGCATCATCATGCTCAAGGAATGGAATCAATGATGCAGCCACAGAAACAATTTGACCAGGAGCAACGTCCATGTAGTTAATTTCATTATTATTTGATAGCACGAATTCATTTTTGTATCGGCTGGATACTAACTCTTCTTTGAAGTTAGATTTTTCATCTAATTCTGAGTTTGCCTGGGCAATTGTAAATTGACTCTCTTCAATTGCAGACAAATAATCAATTTCTGCAGTTACTTTTCCGTTCTCTACTCGACGATACGGAGTTTCTAAAAATCCATATTTATTTGTTTTAGCAAATAGTGCAAGAGAGTTGATCAGGCCAATATTCGGTCCCTCAGGAGTTTCAATCGGACATACACGACCATAATGTGTTGAGTGAACGTCACGAACCTCAAAGCCAGCTCGCTCTCTCGTTAAACCGCCAGGGCCTAGTGCAGAAACTCGACGTTTATGTGTAATTTCTGACAATGGGTTAGTTTGATCCATAAATTGTGATAACTGTGATGAACCAAAGAACTCTCTAATGGCACTTGAAATTGGTTTTGAATTAATTAAATCATGAGGCATGAGGTTATCTGCTTCAGCCTGACCGAGTCTCTCTTTAACTGCTCTTTCAACACGAACAAGGCCTGTTCTGAATTGATTCTCAACAAGCTCGCCAACCGAACGTATTCTTCTATTACCAAGATGATCGATGTCATCAATTTCGCCACGCCCGTTTCTTAGCTCAACCAGTATTCCTACCACAGCTAAAATGTCATCGACAGATAAAATTCCAGCACCCTCATCATTTTGTTCACCAACTCTTTGATAAAATCTTTGCATCCAGCCAGCTGATTTTTCAAATGATTTAGGATAGGCCCGTCGATTAAATTTCATTCGACCTACATTCGACAAGTCATATCTATCTTCTGAGAAAAACATCCCTTCGAATAATGCTTTCACTGAGTCTTCAGTTGGAGGCTCACCCGGTCTCATCATTCTGTAGATTGCCACACGGGCTGAATATTCATCAGGAATTTCATCGGTTGATAAAGTATGAGATATGAAGTCACCTTGATCTAAATCATTGTAATAAAGAGTTTCAATTTCATTTAGAGACAGCTCTTTAATTTGCGCCAACAGCTCTTCTGTAATTTCAGCATTAGCTTCCGCAATTACCTCTCCTGTATCAGCATCAATAATACCTTTCGCTAGCTTCCTGCCTAGTATGAACTCTTCAGAAACTTCAATTTTTTTGATATTCGCTTTTTCGATTTCTCTGATGTGCTTAACCGTAATTCTTTTGTCTTTAGCAACAATCAACTCACCCTTTTTATCAACAATATCAAATTTTGCAATCTCGCCTCTTAGTCTTTCAGGGTATAGCGTAAAATTAACTTTATTTTTATCAAACGAGAATTGATCAAAATCATAAAACGTTGATAGTATTTCTTCCGAGGATAGGCCTAATGCTTTAAGCAATGTCGTTACAGGCATTTTTCTTCTTCTATCAATTCGGAAGTATAAATAATCTTTTGGATCAAACTCAAAATCTAACCATGAACCACGATATGGAATAATTCTTGCGGAGAATAGCAACTTGCCTGAGCTATGGGTTTTACCTTTATCGTGCTCAAAGAAGACACCCGGGCTACGATGCAACTGAGAAACAATTACCCTCTCAGTACCGTTAATCACGAATGAACCGTTGTTTGTCATTAGTGGCATTTCACCCATGTAAACTTCTTGTTCCTTCACTTCTTTGACTGTAGGTTCAGAAGCATCCTTATCCATGATTGATAAGCGAACCTTCACTCTTAATGGAACACCAAAAGTTAGTCCTCGAAGTTGACACTCTTTAACATCAAAGACAACTTTACCAAGTGAATATGAAACAAAATCTAATTTAGCATTACCAGAATGACTTGAAATAGGAAATACAGAGTTAAACGTATTTTGTAATCCCTGATCTTTTCTTTCATCAGCTGGGATATCCATCTGGAGATAATCTTTGTAAGATTCCAGCTGCATAGATAATAAGTAGGGAACTTCAGCAACTGTTTGTCGTTTTGCAAAATTCTTTCTTAAGCGTTTCTTCTCGGTAAAGGAATAGCTCATAGCGTCTCCAAAGTTAACAAATGTATATAAAAAATATTTTTTATATAAACTCGCTTGTAAAAATAACTAAAGGCTGACACACAAAATGATGTGTGCCAGCCTCTAATAAATAAAATTACTTCAGCTCAGCTGTTGCGCCTGCTTCAGTTAATTTTTTAGCTGCTGCTTCTGCGTCAGCTTTTGCAAGTCCTTCTTTAATTACTTTTGGTGCTCCGTCAACTAAATCTTTAGCTTCTTTTAAGCCAAGACCAGTAATTTCACGAACCGCTTTAATTACGTTCACTTTTTGGTCACCAGCAGCAGTTAGATGAACATCAAATTCTGATTTTTCTTCAGCAGCACCAGCAGCATCACCAGCAGCAGCACCCGCAGGCATTGCCACAGCAGCAGTAGCAGCTGAAACACCAAACTTATCTTCCATTTCTTTGATTAATTCAGATAAATCAAGAACTGACATAGATCCAATTGCTTCTAAAATTTCTTCTTTTGAGATAGCCATTTATATTTCTCCTTAATAAAAATTATGCTTGAGCTTCTTTTTGATCACGAACAGCAGCAAGTCCACGTACAAATTTCGTAGGTACTTCATTAAGAGTACGAACAAATTTTGCAATTGGTGCCTGCATAGTGCCCATCAATTTAGCAAGAAGTTCTTCACGACTTGGTAACGAAGCAAGAGCTTTAATCTTAGCTTCATCCATTTTTTCGTTAGGCAGTGCGCCAGACTTAATAACAAATAAGTCATTTTCTTTTGCAAAGTTATTTAAAACCTTAGCAACCGCAACAGGATCTTCAGACATACCAAAAATCAATGGTCCTGTCATATCTCCTGATAGATCTGCAAATGGAGTTCCTTCAACTGCTCTTTTTACAAGAGTGTTTTTTAAAACTCTCAAATACACACCGGATTCGCGTGCTTTTGATCTTAAATCAGTTAACTTAGCAACTCCCACACCACGGTATTCAGCAAGAATTAACGCTTGTGCAGACTCTACTTGTTTACTAACTTCAGCAACAACAGCCTTTTTTTCTTCAAGATTCAGACTCAAAGTCTTCTCCTTCCGTATTTAAAATCAAAGTGTTTTCACACTCACCTTACGGCGGACTTTATCAGGATGCTATCCCTTAGGTTTCGCCATCTGCGTAGGTAATCACTTATTAAACCTTTCGGTACCTACGGTCTTTGATAACCCCGTCTCACGACGGACCCAAAGCTCTTATTGGTCAATGACCAAAATTCGTTATGCCAATAAATTGGCTTGATCTACCTTAATACCAGCTCCCATCGTGCTGGAAATAGATACTTTTTTAATAAATACACCTTTAGCTGACGCTGGTTTTGCCTTGTTCAGAGCATCAATTAAAGTTGTTAAATTTTGTTGTAATTTGTCAGCATCAAATGAAGCTCGACCAATACTGCAGTGAATAATACCTGCCTTGTCTGTACGGTACTGAACTTGCCCAGCTTTTGCATTTTCTACTGCTTTAGCAGGATCAGGTGTTACTGTACCCACTTTTGGATTTGGCATTAAACCCTTAGGGCCTAAAATTTGTCCAAGAGCACCAATGATTTTCATTGCATCTGGAGTCGCAATAAGAACATCAAAATCCATGTTTCCTTTTTTGATGTCATCCGCAAGATCTTCATAACCAACTTTATCAGCGCCTGCCTTTTTTGCAGCTTCAGCAGCATCGCCTTCAGCCATGACAGCAACTTTAACTGTTTTACCAGTACCGTTAGGAAGCACGATCGCACCTCTCACTAACTGATCAGATTTTTTAGCATCAATACCAAGATTGATTGCAGCATCAATTGACTCATCAAATTTTGCTTTTGCATTTTCTTTTACCAGTTTGAGTGCATCTGCGACTGAGTAAAGTTTATCTGCATCTACTTTTTCAACGATTGATTTCATTCTTTTGGATAAGCTCATTTACACACCCTCCACTTCAATACCCATACTGCGAGCAGTACCAGCCACAGTTCTTACGGCCGCATCCATATCAGCAGCTGTTAAGTCAGGTTCTTTTGCTTTTGCAATTTCTTCAGCCTGAGCGCGAGTAATTTTTCCAACTTTGTTTGTGTGAGGAACAGGTGAGCCTTTTTGCACTTTAGCCGCTTTCTTAATAAGAATAGCTGCCGGTGTTGTTTTCATTACAAACGTAAAACTCTTATCTGAGTATGCAGTAATAACAACTGGCACTGGAAGGCCCGGTTCAATATTTTGTGTTTGAGCGTTAAAAGCTTTACAAAAGTCCATAATATTTAAACCCTGCTGACCAAGAGCTGGGCCAACTGGTGGACTAGGGTTAGCTTTACCCGCTGGGATTTGTAACTTAATGTATCCCTGTATTTTTTTTGCCATAAATTTTCTCCTTTTGGTACAAACGCTTGTTAAGTCAAGCTCCCAAATGTCTAAACTTCTTTTTGAATCTGGCCAAAGTCAAGCTCTACTGGAGTAGCTCGACCAAAGATGACCACTTCAACACGAAGTTTATTTTTTTCATAATTAATTTCTTGGACTGATCCAGAGAAATCCTTAAATGGTCCATCAATTACTCGAATTGATTCGCCAACTTCAAACGTTAATTTTTGTGTTGGATTAACTTTACTGTCATCCATACGACGAAGTATTAACTCGACTTCTTTATCTTTAATTGGTGTTGGTTTTAGCGCAGAACCGCCGATAAATGCAGTCACCTTAGGAGTGCTTCTCACCAAGTGCCAGCTATCATCGTTCATGTCCATCTGAACCAAAACATATCCAGGGTAGAGTCTTCGCTCACTGATTGTTTTTTGCCCAGCCTTCAATTCAACAACTTCTTCAACAGGAACAAGAACGTCACCAAACTGATCTTTTATATTTGAAATTTCAATACGTTCCAATAAACCTTTTTGAACGATTTTTTCGTATCCCGAATAAGCCTGAACTGCATACCATCTTTTCGTCATATTTATCGTCCCAAAACTAAGTTAACAATATAAGTAAAACCAATGTCTACTAATGCTAAAAAGATAGCCATCAAAACAACTACCACAAATACCACCAGTGTCATCTGCACTGTTTCTTTTCGTGTCGGCCATACAACCTTTTTTGCTTCCAAAACAACACTATTTAAAAAAGTAAATAATTCGTTACCTTTAGCTGATTGCTTAAAAATAAAAAGTGACAAACCTAATCCAACAAGCACGCTAAGCACTTGCAAGACAAGTGGGTGGTTATCTAAGGCATAGAAACCCACAATTCCTAATGTGAAAACAACAATCGCTGAAGTTGTTTTTAATTTATCACTCAAACTATTTACTCCTATCAAATAATGGCAGGCCAGGAGGGCTTCGAACCCCCAACCCTCGGTTTTGGAGACCGATACTCTACCAATTGAGCTACTGGCCTAAATCCTTACTCAACAATCTTTGCAACAACACCCGCACCAACGGTACGGCCACCTTCACGG
>JAYQUI010000025.1:0-15163 GCA_038147655.1 Nitrosomonadales bacterium | reverse complement strand
GCCTTCTTTTATGAGCCTGAACAGTGAAACAAGTATTTTTAATGGGCCCTACAGCTTCTGGTAAAACGGGGATTGCAACACAACTATTTCAAGAATTAAAGCTTCAGATTGTAAGTGTCGATGCCACACAGATTTATTCTGATTGTAATATTGGTTCGGCTAAACTGCCAGCAGATGACTTAAAAAAATTCCCTCATGAGCTGGTCAGTATTATTTCACCCTGCGATAATTTTTCAGTTGATCATTTCTTAAATCACTATCAACATATTTTAAACGAATTAAATGTTAAAGGAATTAACCCTCTTTTGGTGGGTGGAACTATGATGTATTTCAATGCCATCCTTAACCCTCTTGATGATATACCAAGATCGACCCCTGAAATCAGAAAGCATGTAGAGGAATTAGTTAATGTTAATGGGCTAGATTGGCTTGCAGCAAAAGTAAATGAAGTCGACCCTCTGTCAAAGATTGCCAATACTGACAAGCAAAGGTTGATGAGGTCCTATGAGGTGTTTTTAATTTCTAATCAGCCTCTATCCAGTTTTTACAACAGAACTCCTAAGCAAGATTCGATCCATGATAAGGATATCCTTAAAATTGCACTGGTTCCCAATGATCGAAATAAGCTTCATGAAGCAATCTCACTCAGGACTAAAACCATGTTAGAGGATGGTTTGGTGGAGGAGGTGGAAGGGCTATTTGTCAAATACCCTGAATTAAGTTGGAATTCCAACTCTATGCGATCAATAGGTTACCGACAGGTTGGAATGTTTTTAAGGGGGGAGATAAAGCAAGAGGAGCTGTTCGATAAAATCTTGTTTGCCACGAGACAATTGGCAAAGCGACAAATCACCTGGCTCAGATCTATGCAGAACATCCAGATTTATGATCCCTTTGAAATTGATATCTACCAAAAGATTAATCATGCGATCAAACAATTTATCAATTGAATACCGATGAAAAGGGAAGAGTTTTTAGGTTTAAGCTGCTTACTTTATGGGACAGTATTTTGGGGCCTGGTTTGGTATCCTTATAGGCTGCTTGAGCTAAATCAAATTTACCCGATATCTGCTAGCTCCCTCACCTTTATGGTTGCTAGCATACTCGCATTGGTATTTATATTTCCAAAAAGACATGACGATATTCTTTTGAATCTGAAATCTTTGGTAATTTTTGCTATGGTAGGATGCGTCACCAATATTTCATATGTGATTGCTGTTGTTAATGGAAATGTTGTCAGGTCGATGTTGCTTTTCTTTATGTCACCTCTGTGGACGATATTTTTAAGCTATTTTTTAATACCCAACGATACATTTCAAAAAAAAGATGCATACATTGCCTTACTGTCGATTGTTGGTGGATTTATTATTTTGTTCGATCCTAATTCATTTTTAATGAATGTTGGGTTCAGCGATTTTTTTGCCCTAATAGCTGGAATTTTCTTTGCTTCTACCAATGTGCTGGCAAGAAAATTTAGCAAGATTCATTATCAATCAAAATCTTTTGCGATTTGGGTAGGGGTGGCAGTTGGTGGAGCGTTATTAATATTAATAACCAATGATTTAAATGTTATTAATTTGATAAATCCAAAAAGTCTAATGTTGTTACTCATCATCGGGATACTTCTTTTTTGTTCGACGCTGATTATCCAATACGGATTACCTAAAATTAATCCTGTTAAAGCAAGCCCTATTTTTACTTTTGAGATTGTAGTGGCTGCTTTGTCATCTTACTGGCTGGCGAACGAAATATTGGGTCTTAAAGATCTGGTTGGAGGCGTATTTATTATCCTTGCAATTTCTCTCTCTGCTTTGAAATAAGCTTTAAATAAATTTCTTCGATATTTTTTATATATACGTCAGCCTGAAATAAGCCATGCTTTTTGTTATTGATTTTTTCATTTAAATCTTTTAAATCCTCTTGGTTGTTATAGAAGAAAATAGCTTGTTTTTGGTAATCTTGGAGATTATCAAATACCAGCTCTTCATAACAATCGATGGCATGTAAAAGACTTGCCCCAACTCTCGATTGCATTGCTTCACCAATGTGCGTGATGGTAGGCTTATTTTGGTAAATTGCATCAGCAATGGTGGTATGTGCATTGTATGGATAACAGTCTAAAAATAGGTCTGCAAGCTCAATTCTGCCTATATGCTCCTCAATAGGAGCATACTCTGCAATAATTATTCTTTTGTCATCTAGACCATTTTTCTTTGCATATTCTTTAATATTTCTTTTTGAAATATCGTTTTGCAGGAGTATCCATAGGGATGACTTTGGGCATTCTTGGAGTATATTTATCCAGGCATCAAAGATATCTTTTGTTATTTTTAAATTTTGATTAAAGCTGGCAAAGATAAAATGATCATCTGGGAGGTGATATGTATATCTTGATTTGGTTATTGAGGGCCTTTTAAAATTATTGGGTTGGTAGGTCGGTTTTAAATTAATGATTTGTTCAGAAAAGAACTTTGCTTTACTTTTATCAATAACAATTTCATCTGCAAATATGAAATCACACAATGGTTTGTCATTGAAACTTCCGAACGTTCCAGGATAGCCGAGCCAGTTAACTTGAATTGGAGCGGGGTGATATTTTAGGATATTTGTCCTGCTATTTTTTGTAAACCCTGATAAATCGACCAGAATATCAATCTCTAAATCACTAATTTTTTGAACAAGCTCATGATCAGACATGTTAAAGGTGTTAATAAAGTTTGTTGATAATTTTTTAAAAGACAAATGCTCTTTTGATTCCTCCTCAACACCATTAAATAGAAAAATCACATCAAATTTTTCCTCATCGTGAAATGACAGGGCATCATGCACCAAATAAAATAAGGGATGATTCCTTAGATCTGAGGACATGTAGGCAATTTTAGCTTTTCTGTCATTTATTTTAGTGGAGTGGGCATGCATTCCAGGTTCAAATGATAATTTTTTATTCCACTGACAGGCGATTTTTAAGTATTGTTCATTAGAGATCCCTGGTAGGGTAAGCATAGGGAAGGGTGGAAAAGAAAAATTGTCATCCTTTAGTCGATTATGAATATCCTTCATAAGGGTATCAAACTCATTCCAGTCATTAATCTTTTGATTCAGATGAAGTAATTGGACTAAGGCATTGTCATTTTTTTTAAGCTGATATGATTTCTCATAGCATTTTTTTGCCTCGTTTAAGTTATCAAGTTTTAGATAAGCATTCGCTAAATTGTTATACAGGTCTTCATCATCTCTACCGCCTTTGCCTAGTGCAGTTAAATAATGACTGACAGAGATTTTAATTTCATTGTTGGCTTGCAAGACATTGGCGTAATTATAAAAATGCCGCCAATTATTACTATCATGGTTAATTAGTTCTTCAAAATATAGCTTCGATTGTTGATAATTTCTTTTTAGAAATGCATCATTTCCAAGTTCATTGAGACAAAATGAAATTGATTCAGCGAGATGGTCATTGTCGCGAAAGACATGATATACCCTTCGAAAGTAGCCCAGAGCCTCTTCAAAATCTCCAGCCATAGCATAATAGTTACCAATTTCAGTTTGGATTGAAAGGTCCCGGGGCGCTTTTTTGAGTTCTTTTTTTAATAACTGTATAGCTTCATCGAATTTATTTTGTGATTCTAGGTCGGCAAGCGTTTTGTTGAGATCATGCATAGTTAAAGCCAATTATATTTTTTTTATTATGTCCTTTGATAAGGTTTTGATACGGGTTTAAATAATTTAAAAATTTAGCATCAAGCTCATCAAGGTTGCCAGTCAACATTTTTACTATAATCCTTGAAGCAAGGGGTGCTAAGGTAAAACCTTTGGAGCCATAAAAGCTGTTTATTAAGATATTATCTCGCCAAATAAATTCCATTCCATTATGACTTTGCTTTACTTCCTTTAGCGCTTTACCCACGTACGGGATTCTCTGTTTTGTTGTAAAACGGTTCCCAGTCCATATTTGTTTATTTGCATTTTGAATCATAGATATATCATCGAACCAGTCTATCTTTTTTTCAAGTGACTTTTCCTCCTCATTCTGGTCTATATCCTGAATATCTTTATTTTTATGGTAACTTGACCCACATGCAAAAGTCTTATCATCAAAAATTATATATCCGTCTTGTGATAAATTGACCTTTTCTGATGATTGATAATCTCCTTGTAGGATTGATCCAGAGTAGTGCTCACATACAATTTTTTGGCCTAATAAATTATTTATACTTTGAGGGTTACATAAGATAATGACATCATGATCGGCAATGATTTTTCCATTAACATCGATCAGCGTATATCTTGTTGATTTTGATTGGATCTGTTTTATTTCAATTTGAGATTTGTTTATTTCTAAGTTCAAAAGTCTTTCAGTATTAACCCAGCCAGCTGTCTTGTGAAAGATTGCATTTTGCTCACTCTTATGGCGCATGACACTGATTTCTTCGGAAAGGAATGGATTGTTTTGAACCGTTTTTTTCACTCTATCATTCAAGTCTTCATTGTTAATAAAACGATAGAGTCCAGGGAAGGCGATGGAGGCTCTGTCTAAGTATTTGGTATAAAATTCTTTGGCATATCTGATCGCATGAAAATGCAGTAAGTTGTGATTAGATGAGGCAATGCCATATTTTGGATTAAGTGATGCGTATGGAGGAGAATTCTGTGGATATTTATTATCATCACTATATAATGAAACGTCAAATCCAGATTCTTTAAGTGCAACTGCCGAACAAATTCCTGCGATACCCCCACCAATTATTCCAATATTCAAATCAGCCATGACAAAACCACCAACAATATTGTGGCGCCAAGAGTTTTTTTAAAATATTTATATTTAATTTTGCTAAAGATTGTTAAATACAGCTGAAATCGAATCTTTTCAAAATAGTTAAATTTGCTTGAAACCATGTATTCACTAATGAGATTTTTATAATTTATCAAGCCGAAATGTTTAATGTCATCTTGGTACTTAATCATTCTTCTAAATGCACGCGCTCTGGTAAAGATGAACAATGACCATGGGTAGAAGTGAATCTTAGCGATATCTATAAGAAATAATTTTTTATTATGAAGCAGAATGTTGCCTAGATGCATCGCTCTAAAATAGATGCCTTTTTTATGGATGATTGAAATATATTTAGCCAAGTCGGTTATCATTTCTTTTGTAATTTTGTTACCTAAATCACGGTATGTTTTGCCTGGAATGTATTTGTATGAAACACCAGACAATCTGTTGTTGTATTGAAAAGCTAATTCGTTCGTAATTTCAATTGATGAGATTTCATGTTCCTTTAATTTAATGGAATTTTTAATGATGCGACTGGCGTATGTATTGTAAAAACCACTGGATATATATCCCCTTACGTTAAAAATTTTAATTATTTCGTTTTTTTTATAAAAGGTCTTTCGATGGCCTAAATCATCGGCTTTTTCAACAAATTTATTAAATTCTGCATCATTTTTAAAGAAGATCTTTTTCATTTTGAGGTAGGCGGTTTAATGGTTTTGATAAAAGAATATGGAAATCATTGATGGCTCTTTCATGGAAGCCACCAGCGCAATAAGAAAAATAATAGTTCCACATCCTCATGAATCTCTCGTCAAACCCAAGGCTCATAATTTTTTTACTATTCTTGTTAAAAGATTTTTGCCAGAGCGTGAGCGTTTTCGCATAATGCATATTTATGTTTTCTAGATCAGAGATGATCAGGTCGGTGTGTCTTGTAATAGTTGACTGGATAATATCAATTGACGGGATACATGACCCTGGAAAGATATATTTTTGGATAAAATCCACAGTCTTAACGGCTTGATTGTATCTTTGGTCACGAATGGTTATTGCTTGAATTAATCCCATACCAGTTGGCTTTAGAAGTGAGCTTACCTGTTTAAAATATTCAGGGTAATAATGATGTCCAACAGCTTCTATCATCTCAATGGATACCAACTTGTCAAACTGACCACTCAGGTGTCTATAGTCTTTAAAGAGTAAGTTAATTTGTTTTGTTAACCCTTTTTTCTTAATTAACTCTTTGGCGAAATTATATTGCTGCCTTGATATGGTTGTTGTAGTTACCCTACAACCATACTTTTCAGCTGCATATGTCGCAAAACCACCCCAGCCAGTTCCTATCTCGATGATATGATCGGTTTTTTTGAGTTGAAGTTTTTTGCAGATAATATCCAGTTTGTTTAGGGATGCGTGGTGCAGTGATTGGGACTTATTTTTAAAAATGGCCGATGAGTACATCATTGTTTCATCTAAAAATACTTTAAAGAAATCATTACTTAAATCATAATGTGCTGAAATATTTCTCTCGCTATTTTTTATAGAGTTTTTATTGAGATAATGAATGAGTTTGAAGATTGGCTTGATAAAGAAGTTAAATTTTATTTCTAATTTCTCTGTTAATTGTGGATTAACAGCAAAGACACGAATGACGTTAGTTAAATTTGGGCTACTCCAATATCCATTCATGTAAGCCTCACTCGCACCGATGGAGCCACCAAAAATTATGTACTTATAAAAGGCTTGGTCTTTTATAACAATTTCCGCCTTTAGAGGCTCTTTTTTTGATCCAAATACATGTTTTTTATCGCCATCATGAATCACTAAATCTGCATGTTTCAAGTGTTTGAGGTTTGAAAAAAGAAGTTTTTTTAACATATTTATTTTAACGGGTGTGAATAGAATGGAGTTTTCTTAAACCAGAGTTTTAATGCATTCCAATATATCTTAAAAATAGTCTCAAGAGGAGATAGAGGATATTTAAATATATATGAAGTTAAGCTAAGTCCTGAAATCGATCTTCTCTTTAATTTAAGGGTAGCATTAAATATTTTTTCACTATTAAAATTGTTGTTCATGCTTATAACGATAACATCATTTGGTTTTGTAAATTGCCAGTTATATTTTATATGCATAGGCATGAAAGGGGATATATGAAACTCTTTATCAAAGTTAAATATGTGGGTTATATCTTCTTGGTTGCATGGATGAACATAGGCAAATCTTTCATTCCAGGGCGTGTTATTGATGTCAGAAATAATAGCCTTTAAGGAAGAGTCTTGGAAACAATAATAAAAGCTGACAGGGTTATAGCACACCCCGAAAACACGAGGGGTTGTGAGTATAAAAATTTTGTTTACCCCCTTAATTTTTTTAGTGGCCAAAAACTCAATTAAATCCTTTTTTAAGTGCCTTGATTTGCGAAAATAATCTTTTTGTCTAAAACAGACAATATTTGGACGATCAAAACTCCAGAGAAAAGACCGCCGAAAAGTTAAGTTGACCTGATCCAGGTCAAGCATCAGCATCGAATACCTGTATGAGAATTTATTTTTTGTGGGTGCAATACGATCGTGAGTGACCACACCATTATAAATTCCCTGGTTCAATTATTTACCCCGCTAAATTTTATGGCATTCAATGCGCTGACAACTCCATCCTCATGGAAACCATTTCCCCAGTAGGCTCCTGCAAAGGCAAATTGGCCATCACATAATAACTTCTGCTTCTTTTGAGCTGCAAAGGTGTTTAGGTTAAATGTGGGGTGCTCATATGTTATTTTTTTTAAAATCTTTTTGTTGTTTATTTTTTTATCAAAATTTAAGCTAACCAGTAAATCTGATTTTGTTTTGATATTTTGCAAAATATTCATGTTATAGGACACCGTGACATCACTAATAAGTTTCTTATCAACATGATAATTCCATGCCGCCCATGCTCTTTTGCTATTGGGCATGAGTGATGAGTCTCGGTGTAATACGGCACTATTTTTTGCATAGGCAAATTGCCCAAGTATCTTTTTTTGTATGGGTGTTGGCTTTTTGATTAATTTAAGCGCTTGGTCGGCATGACAGGCAAAAAAAACATGATCGAATGAATAATTATTTTGCTTTGTTTGTACAACACATTTTTTTCCATTCTGATAAATAGATTGGATATTTGCATTTAGAATAATTGAACCGTTCAGTTTTTTAATTATTTGATCCACGTAAGTCTTAGACCCGTTTTTTATGGTGAGCCATTGGGGGCGGTCGTTGATATTAATCATGCCATGATTATTTAAAAATCTTAAAAAAAATAGTAAAGAAAATTTTTTAACATCTTTAAAGCTGGAAGACCAAATGGCTGAGGTCATTGGTAATAAGTAGTTGGTCATAAAATAATTTGAAAAGTTATAAGTGCTTAAAAACTCTTCGATAGTGATATTTTTGATTTGAGAAGCAGGCGTTTTGAGTAACTTTTTACCTAAGCGATTAAATTTCAATATCTCCCATATCATTACCCAGAATCTAACATTAAAAATATTTTTTCTTTGACTGAATAGGGTATTAAAAGTATTTCCATTATATTCGAGACCATTTAATTTAGATTGAACACTAAAGCTCATTGATGATTTTTGAAAAGGGACATCAAGCTCGTTGATTAATTTTAAAAAATTGGGATATGTTTTTTTGTTAAAAACAATAAAACCAGAATCAACGTTAATTTTTTTATTGTCTATGGTTAGTGAATGGGTATGCGTGTGCCCACCAACTCGGTTGTCTTTTTCGAAGACTGTGATTTGATGTTTTTTTCCAAGATAGTGGGCCAGAGTGAGGCCTGAGATACCGGAGCCAACTACTGCTATTTTCATTAGTTATGTTTTTGTCTTATGGCCTTACTAACCGTTCTTAAATTATAAACAATCCCAAAAAAGGACAGAAATCTAAGTGCATAGTAAGTTAAGTCAACTTCCCACCAATAGAATCCCTGTCTAATAGAACCAGGGTAATGATGGTGATTATTGTGCCAACCCTCTCCGAAAGTGAGCAGGGCAACAAAAAAATTATTTTTACTTTCTTCTTTTGTATTGTATCGCTGTGTTCCCCATAAGTGAGCAATGGAATTGACAGCAAATGTGCAATGATAAACAAGAATTGTTGATACACAGAAACCCCAGATAACCATATTCAAACCGCTGATGCCTGAAGTTAACGATAAGAGCTCACCAATCACAAATAAAGATAAAAGTAATAGAACGGGAGGTAACCAATCAAAGCGGTCAATTAGGACTAATTCTTTAAACTTTATTAAGTCGCGAACAACCTTACGATCAGTTAGAAAGTTTTTTTTGGCTAGGAACCAGCCCATATGGCTCCATAAAAAGTGATGCGTGTGGGGTGAGTGGTGGTCATTATGCCTATCTGAATTTAGATGATGTCGTCGGTGATGTGATGCCCACCAAATCGGACCTCGTTGTGCTGCTGTTGATCCAATGAAGGCAAAGATGAATTGCATCAATCTAGATGTTTTGAAGGTTTTATGTGCAAAGTAGCGATGATAAAACCCTGTAATGGCAAACATGCGAATCACAAATAAAATCAGGGCCACCCACACTAGATACCATTCAAAATGGGTCCAAAGGGCTGCCAGAGCGCCAAAGTGTATCAGGATGAAGGGGATAACCCTGAACCAATCGATTGTGTCTCCATCAATACCTTTTTGTTTTTGATAGTATTTCTCAGCGTAATTATTATCGAAAATTTTTAATAAGAAATGCTTCATTAGTTGTGAGGGACAAAACGTAACATATCCTTATCATAACCCAGTTCGGAGGTTTTTTTATAGATCCATTGTTTTTTTTCAGTAGGTAAATCAGTTGTTCTTGACATGAACCACAGGTAGTCTCTCTTATCTCTAGCGACAATTGTGTTCTCATAACCTTCATCAATATAAGCGATGATATATTGTGCCTTTATGGGCCAAATAAACTGCATCCCCCAAACAGCATTATTTGTTCCAGGAACAACAAACCCTTTTGGTCTGTAGATTTTTTCTGGGCCATCTAAGGCTCCTTTGTTAAAGGTAAAGGTAGTTTCAATCACCTGGTCTGTTTGGTTAAAAGAGTAACTTTCCACTGCATTAAACGCATTTTTTTCAATCAGCGCTGGGATGTGGGCCAACACATACCAATCTCCCATAAAATCATCCAACGAAACCTCCTCCACAGGCTTAATTTTAGGAAGACCGTTTGTTGCACAGGCGGAAATTAGTGTAAATATTATAAGAACTATTTTTTTCATAATAACTTTCGTAAATAAGGTCTGGATATAACCAGAGCAATGGCTCCTAACATGGTTATGATGCTTATGAACTTAAATAAGTTCAGATCCAAGTTTTGAACAAGTGACGGAAGGAGTCCTGCGAGATAGCTAGCAATAGCAAAGGTCATAAACCATAAACCAATCATTAAAGATTGAATTTTTTTTGGCGCCACTTTGGTTACCATCGATAAGCTGGTTGGGGATAGACACAATTCACCCAGTGTGTGAAAAAAATAAATTAGGACAATCCAAGCGAAGTGAATGTTTTTCATATCTTGGATGAGTGTCAAAATTATAAATCCCAAACTCATCAATAATAGTCCGAGACTCATCTTCTCTGGCGTTTCAGTTCTAAATCTTGAATCTATACGAAACCAAATTTTAGCAACAACCGTGCCTAAACAAATAATGATCAGTGGATTAATGGCAAGAAAGAATGTGGTTGGTATGGTGAAATTAAAAAAACTTTTATCTACTTTTAAATCTGTAAAAAGTGTCAGTGACCCACCGGCTTGCTCGAAACCAACCCAAAAAATGACCGAAAACAGACCAAGGATAAAAATATAGCATATTTTTTTTAAATCTTTTCTATTAAACGGAAAGGATGATCGCTTAATAAAAAATAATATAACCGTGAGAATAATTAAAAGAACAAACCATATTGGCGAATAGATAATAAAACAAATTAAAGCCACATTTATGAATAAAAAGATTTTAATTTTTGAATAATTAATTTGTGTTTTTAAAATCTCAATTTGGTTAATTTTTAAGCAAAATACGATTAAGCCAAGAAGCATTCCAAAAGCAGCCATTAAAAAGCCTAAATGCCAGCTGTAAAATTCACCTATAAAACCAATTATTAGTGGGGCTAGGAATGCACCGATATTAATCCCGATATAGAAGTAACTAAATCCCTCATCTCTTAATTTTTCTGGTTTTGATTCGTATAGATTACCTAGCATGCTTGAAATGTTCGGTTTAAAGAAACCATTACCGGCAATCAAGAAGCCCAAACCAATGAAGAATAAGGACTCAAATGCGAGTAGGGCATGTCCGATAATCATCAAGACCCCTCCAATCAAAATAGCATTAACATTATTAATATATTTATCGGCAAGATAGCCACCCAAAAGTGGTGTTAAATAAACTAATCCGGTATAGATGCCATAAATATGGAGGGCTTCGGTATCCGGATAAGCCATTGCATTGACTAAATAAAGAACCAGCAGGGCGCGCATTCCATAAAAACTAAATCTCTCCCACATTTCAGTGAAAAAAAGTGTGCGAAGTAATTTTGGGTGCTTCATGAGGTTATTGAAGGAGATTTAAGAGATCATTCTCAAGGTTTTTTGGCTCAAACTGTGAGTCGTTGCTGATTTTGAAATCAAAATGATCTTCAACACGCTCGCCCATGGTCGTAATTTTGGCATTAGACAGGCTAATGTTGTATTTTTTTAGTAGAGAGGCAACAGATAATAATAACGCTTTACGATTGACCGTTTTAATCTGCAAGTGAAATAGCCCATTATTGTTTATTAGCTCAATAAAATTCTCAATTTGATGGAAGCTGGCCTGCCTTGATTTTTTCATTAGGTTGTTAGAAGTATTAAAGCTATTCTTGCTAACATCCTGATCAATTTCATACGTGAGATTTTCTTCAATATACTTAAAAAAGTCCTTGAACCTCAATGAACTTTCATCTTCATAAGTAACATTAAAGACATTTAGCGCATAGTTATGATTTGTTGTAAAAATTTTAGCTTGACTGATTTCACATGATATTTCATTGAAAAAATGGCAAGTTTTGTAAAAAATATCATTTTTATCTTTTGTATAAATCAACACCTCAATACCTTGGCCACCTTTTTGATGTCTCACCCTGGTAATTGTTTTTTGTGTATTCGCGTGTGAGAGAAGAAGCCGTGTGTGCCATGATATTTCTGGGGCTTCAAATTTGCTAAAGTATTCAGAACCCATTAGCGACCAGTTTTTTTGATACATGTGCGGTTCAATTGAATATTTAATTAAATTATTTTGAATTTGCTTCACTCTTTGCTCAATAAATTGCTCGTTAGTGAGTTTGTTTTGGAGGTACTTTGTTGTTGTTTGATGAAGGCCATTAATTAGAACTGATTTCCATTGATTCCATACCTTGTGGCTTGTGCCTCGAATATCTGCAGTAGTTAACAGGTATAGCAAATCAAGACGATCCTGATTTTGAACTTCATTTGCAAAGGAGCGAATCACCGAAGGATCTGCAAGGTCAAGCTTCTGGGCAACATTTGACATTAATAGGTGATTTTTTACTAACCACGAAATTGTTTGAATATCAGCTTTGCTCAGGTTAAACGTTCGACCAAATTTCTTAACTTCTTTTTCACCTAAGCTTGAATGATCACCGCCTCTTCCTTTGGCAATGTCATGAAAAAGACCAGCTAGATATAAAATGGATGGATCTTTAAGTCTTTTGAATGCCTCGTGCGATTCGGGTGATTCATGTTTCAGTTTAGCCTTGCTGTATCTTCTCAAGTTATCAATTACATTGAGAGTATGTTCGTCTACGGTGTATATATGGAATAGGTCATGCTGCATTTGCGAAATTATCTTTCCAAAAACAGGCAAAAATTGTCCTAAAATGTTATATCGGTTGAGCAACCTTAATGATCGATTTACCTTTTGTTTTTCTTTAAAAACTTGCAAAAAATCTTTTTGAATATTTTTATCTGACCTATATGACTTATCAATATGATTTGCGGTTGATATAAAGTGGTCGATTAAATTGGGTCCGAAGCCTTGTATCGATGGGTTACGTTGAAAAAGATGGAAGTATGCAAAGATTTTCTTCGAAATATCTTTCTTTGTTTTTTTGTTTAGCTCCAAGAGGCCATCAGATATGTTAAGCTCATTAAAACCTTCAACTTTTTCTTTGCTAGATTGAAATTCAACGGTAAATTTTTTAGTAATAATTTCATTGAAGAGTATTATATAACGTATTGATTTATATAAACTATTCATTACAAATTCACTTGCTTTTTTATTTAATGAATTCTTAAAACCTAAATCTTTTGCAATCTTTGATTGATAGTCAAAGAGCATCCGATCTTCCTGGTGGTCAGTTGCAATATGAAGAAAAATTCTTCTTTTGATTAACTTGTTGTAGTGGAAGTTAATTAGATTGAACTGTTTTTTTGTGATTACCTTGCTTTCTAACAAAGTTTTGAGGCTATGATCTCCATACTTTGCTGCACATAGCCATCTAATGAAATGAATATCACGTAAACACCCTCTGGATTCCTTAATATTTGGCTCTAAGAGGTATCCGGATTTGCTAAATTTCTGATGCCTTAATTCCTGCTCTTTTACTTTTGCTAGGATAAATTTTTTAACGTTTAATTTATTTTTAAATTTTTCATTATATTTTTCATAAATAAGATGATTTCCGCAGATGAGCCTGGATTCTAAAAGGTTGGTAGCAATAGTAATGTCTTTTATGTCTTTTGATATTTCATTAATTACTCTCTGACTAACACCCAGTTTGAATCCAAAATCCCAACAGAGTTGAATAAAATTTTCTAATTTCTCATTGTTGGTATTAATTGAATCGATGCTATTGGTAATGATTGTTATATCGATGTCTGATGATGGATAGAGTTCTTTTCTGCCATATCCACCAACTGCAGCAAGGCAAAAGGATTTATTTAAATCAGCTAGCACCCATAATTTTTTTAGAACATCGTCACAGAGTTTAGTATTTTGCTTTAAGAAACCTAAGCTGTTATGTTTTTTTAAAAATTGAGACTTTATTTGATCAAATCGAATGTCATATGATTTTTTTATCAGGCTAAAATCATTTTTTTTAGATTCCATGAGATTAATCTAGAAAAGGAGGGGGCGTATATTCGGATACAGTTAACACCTCATAACCGTCTTTAGTAACTAAAATAGTATGTTCCCATTGTGCTGACAATGATCGATCTTTAGTGACAACTGTCCAACCGTCAGGCATCATTCGAATATCTTTTTTACCTGCATTTACCATTGGCTCAATGGTGAATGTCATACCTTCCTTTAATTCGAATCCTGTTCCTTTTTTCCCGTAGTGGAGCACTTGTGGTTCTTCATGGAAAACTTTCCCAATTCCATGCCCACAAAACTCTCGTACAATTGAAAATCCATGGCTTTCCGCAAACTGTTGTATTGAAAAGCCGATATCACCTAATCTTGCACCAGGCCTGACTTCTCTAATACCTTTCCACATTGATTGGTATGTAATTTCACACAATCTTTTTGCCTGAATTGAGGGTTCGCCAACATAAAACATTCGGCTCGTATCACCGTGATAACCCTCTTTAATCACAGTGATATCGATATTAACAACATCACCTTTTTTGAGCACTCTGTCACTTGGAATTCCATGACATATTTGATTATTAATCGATGTGCAAATTGATTTTGGATAGGGAGCATGACCTGGAGGTGCGTAGTTTAATGGGGCTGGGATTGTATCTTGAACGTTAACCATGTAATCATGGCATAGTTGATCAATTTCTTCCGTTGTAACACCAGGTTGTACATGTGGAGTTATAAAGTCTAAAACTTCAGCAGCCAATTTACCAGCGACTCGCATTTTACGAATATCATCTTCATTTTTTAATGTAACCGACATGTATTTCCTATACTTACAATCAAAATTGTATTATAATTGCGTTTTTTTAAAATTTGCACTTATGCCACCTAAGGTGCTAGTTCTCTAGTTTGGCGTGAGTGAAGTGATAACCTATAGGAGAATATCATGTCAGTTACAATGAGACAAATGCTTGAAGCTGGTGTCCATTTCGGCCACCAAACCCGTTACTGGAACCCAAAAATGGAATCATTTATTTTTGGTGAACGTAATAAAATCCATATTATTAATCTTGAAAAAACCCTTCCTCTTTTTGAAGAAGCATCAAAATTTCTTAAAAATCTTGCAGCAAACAAAGGACGTATTTTATTTGTCGGTACGAAACGTCAGGCAAGAGAAATTATTAAAGAAGAAGCTGAAAGAGCTAGTTGCCCATATGTAAATCATAGATGGTTAGGT
>JAYQUI010000024.1:5220-15206 GCA_038147655.1 Nitrosomonadales bacterium | reverse complement strand
ATTTATTGAAAAAGAGCTTATTTTATTTTTTAAAATTTGTAATCAGAATCTATTCACCAAGCAAATAAAAGAGAATGCATCCATTAGAGATTGGCTGATTTTTTTCTGCTTTCATCTGCATTTATGTGAAAAAAAGATTCCTGTTAAAAATACAGATATTAAATTAGTAAAAATATAAGATATGTTTTTTTTGAACCCTTTATTTCTGATCTTAATCCCCTTGGTATTCGTCCCATTTATTTTTAAAGTGATATCAAAAAACTTTTATTCATGGAACACGCTAATTCCAGACGATTCATCATCACTGCTACTATCCATCTTAATAAAAGTTTTTAATAGCTTGATTATTCTTTTTCTAATTCTCTATTTTGCATCCCCTCAAATGCCTCAAGAAACAGTAACTAAAGTTGGAGTCGGTTCTCAAATAGGGCTTGTACTTGATAGAAGTGCCTCTATGGATGATCCTTTCTCCGGTTCAACCCAATTTGACGATGAGGGTGTTGGTGAGACTAAATCAGCTGCGGCTGCCAGACTTATTATCAATTTTGTTGAGTCAAGAAAAAATGACATGATTGGAGTTATAACCTTTAGTAACTCAGCAATGTTTGTTTTACCTCTCACTCAAAATAAGAGTGCAATCACAGGGGCAGTAAATGCAACAGCTGGAAATGCTCTATTTCAAACAAATATCGGTGCTGGTCTTTCAAGCGTCTCAGAACTCTTTGCCAAAGTGGAGGACTCGGGTTCACGTGCAGTAATTTTATTATCAGATGGAGCGGGAAGAATTGATGCGCCAACACAACAAAAAATAAGAGATTGGTTTGATCGTTTTGATATTGGCTTATATTGGATTGTCTTGCGACAGCCTGGAGGAATAAGTATCTTTGATGAAAATCTTAAAATTAGAGACGAAACACAACCTCCACCCCAAATAGAACTGTTTGAATATTTCAAAACTTTTAGATCACCATTTCAAGCTTATGAGGCAGAAGACCCTGCATCACTGGAAAAGGCCATCAAAGATATTAACCTGAAAGAAAAAAAACAAATTTTTTATGAAGAAGTGGTTCCAGGCACTAATTATTCGCTTCATCTTCTAATTGGTGCTTTTCTAATGACATTTGTACTATTCTTTCTTAAACTGATTGAGTTAAAAAAATAAAATTATGAAAAAATTAAATCAATTTTTTACAGTTAAATATATAACGAGTATCGCTTTACTTAGTTTAGTCCTTAGCGCCTTATTCATCATTTTTAATCTCTTTAATCTGTATCAAGCAAATAAATTTAATAATGAAGTGTCATCTGGTGAGAATCCGTCATTTTTTGAACAAAGCTTTGAAGCAAGGTATTCCACAGCATATTGGTTGGCTAAAAAAGAAATGTTTAAGGAATCAACAATTTTATTTAATGCTCTGATGAAAGATGCTGATGACGATCAAAAATCAGCACTCCAATACAATATAGGAAATATTTTCTTTAAAAGAGGTTTAATCATTAATGGAACAAGTATGACTGTGAGAGATGAGGCGGAATATCTGTTTCAACAAGCCAATAAAGCATATCGTCAGTCACTAAAATTTGGTCCTTATTATTGGGATGCAAAACATAACCTAGACAGGTTACTTACTATGCTCCCGCCAGACCCAACACCAGCAGTTGGAGATTCAGATGCCCCAGGCCTAATTATGGGTAATATTCCTATCGGTTTACCATGATCATTTTTGATAAATTTAAAAAACATTTTGAGAAAAAAAGTGATTTTTTTCTCCTTATTAGTTTAATTTTATTGGTGCTAGCGTTAATAAATCCATCCATACCAGTTAACCAATCGCTTTATAACTATATTTTGATTGCAGACATTTCTCAAAGTATGAATACGGAAGATATGAAGATTAATCAAAAAACAGTATCTCGATTGGACTACACAAAACACGTCATGAGCCGTTTGGTAGAGGACTTTCCATGCGGCACTAAAGTGAGTATCGGGATGTTCGCAGGAGTATCTGTTTCAGCAACTTACTCTCCAATTGAAGTGTGTGAGAACTTTAGTAACATCAATACCACCATTAGCAAACTTGATTGGAGGACCACTTGGTCAGGCAATACAAGAATTAGAGAGTCTGTGATTAATTTAGCCAGGCTTATTCGAAGCTTTCCTGAGTCTGCACAAGTAGTTTTTTTTACTGACGGTGAAGAGGCTCCAAAACTTCATGTGTTTAATACACGAGATCTTGAGCAGTTCCAGGGGGGCAATGATTGGTTGTTTGTTGGAATAGGTTCTGATGAAGGAGCACCGATCCCAAAATATGATAATAAAAATCAACTTATTGGGTATTGGTCAAATGATAGCTTTGCTCTTCAACCTGGTATTGCGCAGATATCTGAATCCAATATTGGCGTAAGAGATAACAAAGTAGCTAGTGGCGCAACTGATCGCTATATGTCTAAACTTGATAGTGAATACCTTGAAAAATTAGCTAAGGAAATTGGAGGTTTTTATGTCGATGGTCAAAGTTACCGTGCCATTAGAAAAGAAATGAAAAAACAGCCTCCTGCATGGAAAGCACCAGATCAGTTTTATCTTCAGCCTATTTTATGTTTTCTTGCATTATTGTTTTTTATCGCCAGATTCATATCAAAAGCGAATATCACTAGCCTAATTAGAAAAATTACATGATGCTTGTCAATTTATTAGATCACTATTCAATCATTGAAATTTCAGGGGAAGATCACCTGGATTTTCTCCAAGGTCAACTGACAAATGATGTCAAAAAAAATGAAAAAGAATTTATTTATAGTGGGATGTGTAACCCTAAGGGAAGATTATTTGCCTTTTTAAGAATCTTGAGAGTTCCTGATTTAAACTCAACCTTTTTAGTCATTCCTTCTTCTCTTGCGGATACTGTTCAAAAAAGATTAACGATGTTTATTCTCAGATCTAAGGTTGTGATTCAGAAAGCAGAAAACTTTTACCTATTAGGAATTATTGATGACAGTCCACAAATGAATATACCTAGTGATCAGAAATTAAGCTTACCTGATCAAACAAATCGCTCTGTAATAATTTTTAACGATCCCGATTTATTTAATCAAATTACAAATGAACAGACTTTTGAAGATATCTCAATTTGGATTAAAAAAGATATTGAATTTGGCATTCCAGAGGTGATGGAACAAACACAAGAAAAATTTTTAGCACACACATGCAACCTTGATTTAATAGACGCCGTTAACTTTAAAAAGGGTTGCTACACCGGCCAAGAAATAGTTGCAAGAACACATTACCTCGGTAAACCAAAACATCGGAGTTTTTATGGAGTAGTAAATTCTAAATTGTCTTTAGACTATGGTGAACAAGTCTTGGAAAATGATCAAGGCGTTGGAACTGTGGTCAATTTTATTTGCTGCGAAGACAAGACACACGTTCTGTTTGAAAAAACCTTAGACACACAAGATGATAACTTAAATATTAATGGTGAAGAGCTCGTAATAACTAAATCATTTGCAAATTAATTTTTTTTATCAATAATTAAAAAAAATGTTTCATTTTTTTTAATTAAGCCCAAATCGAAACGCGCCTTCCCCTCGATAACATCAGTGCCATTTTTTAAATCCTGAACAACAGCTAAAAGAATATCGTTTTCGGACTTTATTAGCTCGTTGACTTTTAGCTGTTGATCGATTTGTTTTTGTAACGAAATCACATTTAACCATCCACCTTTGCCAAGCCACAAGGGGTACTGTAATGCTAATATTAAAATAACAAAAATGAATGTCAGAAATTTCATTTAGTTAGCTGATAAAATGCGTCAAGTCCAGCATATTTAGCCTTGTCTTGTAACTCCTCTTCGATTCTTAGGAGCTGGTTATATTTGGCCACTCTCTCAGATCGTGACATGGATCCGGTTTTAATTTGCATCGCATTTGTCCCCACCGCCAAATCAGCGATGGTGGTATCCTCAGTCTCACCAGATCGATGAGATATGACAGCGGTGTAGTTATTTTCTTGGGCTAATTTAATTGTTTCAAGTGTCTCAGTTAATGTGCCTATTTGATTCACTTTAATCAAAATAGAATTCGCTATTTTTTTCTCAACTCCCTCTTTAAGGATTTTTGGATTGGTCACAAATAGATCATCCCCAACCAGCTGAATTTTTTTTCCTAACCTTTCAGTCAAAATTTTCCAACCATCCCAGTCATTCTCATCCAAACCGTCCTCAATGCTGATGATTGGATATTTATCACACCATGACTCAAGATAATTTACCATCTCAGCCGAACTCAATTTAAGATCTTCAGATTTCAAATGATAGTGTCTATCACAATAAAACTCAGATGAAGCACAGTCTAAAGCAATAAAAACATGCTTTCCAGCTTGATATCCGGCATGTTCAATCGATTGCATTATTAATTCTATTGCTTCTTCATTGGAGCTTAAATTAGGAGCAAAACCACCCTCGTCCCCAACTGTTGTTGATAAATTTCTTTTCGCTAGATTTTCTTTTAAAGAATGAAACACTTCTGTACCACAACGAATCGCGTCTGAAAAACTTTCAAATCCGGCTGGTACAATCATAAATTCTTGAATATCAACACTGTTATCAGCATGCGCCCCACCATTAATAATATTCATCATTGGAGTAGGTAGTGAATATGTATTTTCTTTTATCACGGTTTGATACAAAGGTTTTTTTGAACAATTAGCAAGGGCATGAGCGTTGGCTAAAGATACCGCTAATAAACTATTCGCACCCAATCTTTCTTTATTTGATGTTCCATCAAGGTTGATTAAAATTTCATCGACTTTTGTTTGCTCAGACACATCCTGTCCAACAAGAGCCTCATTAATTTCAGTATTTATAAAGTTAACGGCATTGAGCACACTTTTGCCCTTATAAACTGATTTATTCTTGTCTCTTAATTCGATAGCTTCTTTAGAGCCTGTTGAAGCTCCTGAAGGAACAATAGCTCTACCAAAACTTCCATCCTGAAGAATTACATCAGCTTCAACAGTCGGGTTACCTCTAGAGTCAATTACTTGTCTTGCTTTAATTTTTTTTATTACTGTCATGCTTATCCCATTTAAATCTAATTAACTGAACTTTGTTTGACAAGGTGATCAATACCTTGAAGGGTTTTAAGTAAATCTTTCATGTTATCTAATGGCACCGCATTTGGACCATCAGATAAGGCCTCGCTCGGATTAGGATGAGTTTCCATAAATATGCCAGATATGCCAACGGCCATAGCTGCTCGCGCAAGCAATGGAACAAACTCACTTTGTCCACCACTTCTATCCCCTTGTCCGCCAGGCTGTTGAACAGAATGAGTGGCATCAAAAACTACAGGGCAATTTGTGGCTCGCATGATTGATAACGACCTCATGTCTGACACAAGGGTATTGTAACCAAAAGAGACGCCTCTCTCACAAACCATAATGTTGTCAATCCCGCCATTAGCTTCTTTAGCTTTTTTTACCACCATAGACATATCTTGAGGTGCTAAAAACTGTCCCTTTTTAATATTCACTGGTTTTCCAGATTTTGCCACAGCATGAATAAAATCAGTTTGACGGCATAAAAAGGCAGGGGTCTGTAATACATCTACAACATCTGCAACACTCTTTACCTGATCTTCAGTATGAACATCAGTAAGTACCGGAAGGTCAAATTCTTTTTTAACCTTTTCAAGAATTCTTAAACCTTCCTCTATTCCATGACCTCGAAATGTATTATTCGAGCTTCGATTGGCCTTATCAAATGAGGATTTAAAAATAAAATTAATTCCTAAGGATGATGTTGTTTCTTTTAATTGTTCTGCAACCGACATGGTCATTGATTCATTTTCAATCACACAAGGGCCTGCAATCAGAAAAAATGGTTGATTTAGCCCAACGTCAAATCCACATAATTTCATAGTGTATCCTTTTTATGTTTTAAAACATGTTTAATATAATCTAAAAATAATGGATGAGAGTCTTTTGGATTGGAGGTAAATTCAGGATGAAATTGGCAGGCAAAAAACCAAGGATGGTCTTCTTTTGAAAGCTCTACAATTTCACACAAGTCATCTTCTTTTGTCCGGGACGAAATAACTAAACCTGCAGCTTTTAAATCATCAATATATTTATTATTTACCTCATATCGATGACGATGCCTTTCATTTACTTGTTTACCATAAATTGAACTAGCTATTGTATTGGGCTCAACAATTGCTACTTGAGCACCAAGTCTCATAGTCCCACCCAAATCTGAACTTTCATCTCGATGCATCAACTCACCCGACTTATCTTTCCATTCCGTAATCAATCCAATGATTGGGTTGCTTGTTGCTGGATCAAACTCGGTGCTGTTAGCATTTTTTAAGCCAACGACATTCCTGGCATACTCAACAACAGCAAGTTGCATACCCAAACAAATTCCTAGGAAAGGAATTTTATTCTCCCTGGCAAATTGAATTGCTCTAATTTTTCCCTCAGTACCCCTCTTGCCAAATCCTCCTGGTACTAAGATAGCGTCAATTTTAGACAATGGAGATAGATCAGATTCCAGTTCCTCTGAATCAATAAAATGTAATTTTATTTTCGCATGATGATGGAAGCCGCTATGTATTAAAGCTTCAGTTAATGATTTATATGATTCAGTAAGGTCAACATACTTACCAACAAAGCCAATATTCAGCTCAATTCGTGAATTAGAAATAAGTTTTTCAATTTTTTTCCAGCCAGACAAATCAGCCTGAGGTGATTTTATTTTTAATATATCACACACAATGTCATCAATTTTTTGCGCATGAAGCATTTGTGGAATTTTATATATAGAGTCTGAATCGATACAGGAAATAACTGACCCTTTCGGTACATTGGTAAATAAGGCAATTTTATCTTTTTCCTCCTGAGGAATTTCCGTCTCTGAACGACATAATAAAATATCTGGTTGGATACCAATCTCACGTAATTCTTTAACTGAGTGTTGCGTTGGTTTTGTTTTTAACTCGCCCGCAGTAGCGATATATGGCAGAAGTGTTAAATGAATGTAACAAGTATTTTCTCGACCCTCTTCAAAACCCATTTGTCTGATAGCTTCCAGAAAAGGTAATGATTCAATATCACCAACAGTACCGCCAACCTCAACAATAGCTACATCTGATCTATTTGCCCCTTCTTTAATCTGTAATTTTATTTCATCAGTTATGTGCGGGATCACTTGAACCGTTTTTCCTAAATATTCACCCCTACGCTCTTTTTTTATGACTGAATCGTAAATTTGCCCTGTTGTAAAATTACTCTTTTTGGTCATTTTGGATGAAACAAATCGCTCATAATGACCTAGATCTAGGTCAGTTTCAGCTCCATCGTCAGTCACAAATACTTCCCCGTGCTGAAAAGGACTCATAGTGCCTGGATCCACGTTAATATAAGGATCAAGTTTTAACATAGTAACTTTAATTTTTCTAGATTCTAGAATAGAGCCAAGGCTTGCGGCAGAAATACCTTTACCAAGGGATGAAACAACGCCGCCAGTTACGAAAATATATTTGGTCATGATTTATTAATTGTTTGCTGACGGAATAATATTTTACTTTATTGAGCAGATAACCACAATCGATAAATGGGGTTATGTTTCTAAGGATTAAGCCTTAGGGCCATATCCTTGAAATTTATGAATGACCTTGTCCATTTCATCATCAGAGAGAAGATTTAACTCTCCGATTTTAAGCAATTCAATGTACTGCTTAGATAAATGCTCCAGTTCTTGAGCTAGAAAATAAGCATCATCGATATCAGCTGAAACGACAATAGCACCATGGTTAGCCATCAAACATGCCTTGAGAGATCCTAATGACATAATGATCTCCTCTGAGAGCTCTTTGCTACCAAACAACTTATAGGCGCCACACCTGACTTCTTTACCACCAAATAAAGCAATCATGTAATGAAAGGCTGGTATGTTTTTTCTTAATACACTCAATGTGCTCGCAAAAACAGAATGAGTATGAATGATTGCATTTACATCACTTCTTTCCTCATATATTCGTTTATGAAAATGCCACTCACTAGAGGGTTTTTGAGACATGGTTTGAATAAATTCCTCATCCAAAGATAAAGGGCACTTCAATATATCTATTGGCTTTAAATTTTCAGAAACGGTGCCACTAGGTGTAATGTAAAAATGGTCAACTAACCGAACACTAATATTTCCTGTAGCCGCATGATTGAGACCTTCTTGAATAAGCTTATTTGAGATATCACAAATTTTTTCTTGAATAGAATTATGCATAAACAGTTTTTAATGCCTCGGGTTTAAAAATTCCCTTTTCGGTAATAATACCGGATATCAGATGATTTGGTGTGATATCAAACGCAGGATTGAGTGCATTGAATTTAGAAAGGCTAATAGAAGATAATTTCTTATTTTCATCCAAACCATTAATTTTTAATATCTCATCAGTTGAGCGATTTTCAATATCAAAATTGATTTCGTCTTTAAAGTTGATATCTATTGTCGATGATGGAGCTGCTACATAAAATGGAATATTGTTAGCTTTGGCAGCCAATGCTTTTAGGTATGTTCCTATCTTATTGCAAACATGTCCATTGATTGAAATTCGATCTGCACCAACAATCACTACGTCAACTTTTTTTTCCATCATCAATAGACCGCCGGCGTTATCCACAATTAAAGTATATGGAATTTTTTCATTCATCAATTCCCAGCATGTTAGTAATCCCTGATTTCTTGGTCTAGTCTCATCCACCCAAACATGAATATTTTGATTATTCGCAAAAGCTTCGAATATTGGACTCAAGGCCGTCCCATGATCTACTGTAGCGAGCCATCCTGCATTGCAATGAGTAAGAATATTGTTGTAATTATTATCAATTATTAATTGGCCTCCATGAACACCAATCTGATGATTGCATTGAATATCATTTTGAATTAATTTCTCCGCATAATTCCAAGCGAAATCCAATCGTCTTTCTTGAGATATTTTTTGAATTTCCTCATTCATTAAGTTCACCGCCCAAGAGAGATTAACTGCAGTTGGCCTGGCCTTGATGATTTCTTGAGAAAGATTATTGAGATTTTCATCTGAAGAGTCGACAGATATACCAAGTAGTAATGCTAATGCACCAGTAATCCCAATCACCGGAGCCCCCCTTACTTGCATTGTTTTGATGGCATTAATGAGGTCTTCATGATAGCTGGTCGATTTAATTGAAAACTCAAATGGCAGCAACGCTTGATCAATAAAAAAAACCTTACTATTTTCTCGATCAAGCCAAATGGTTTGGTAATGTTGGTCCGCAACCCTCATGATGCGGTTCCTAAATCTGGAA
The DNA here is from genome assembly GCA_038147655.1 of Nitrosomonadales bacterium. Taxonomy (GTDB): domain Bacteria; phylum Pseudomonadota; class Gammaproteobacteria; order Burkholderiales; family Methylophilaceae; genus BACL14. The sequence goes on along the minus strand of JAYQUI010000024.1, from coordinate 5,863 downwards.
AGATGTCTGCAATATTATTCTTTAATTGCCAAGATAGATCATTCACAGAAATATTTCTTAATTGTGCAAAAAATTCAGCAATGCCTTTGATTTCATTGGGATGATTTTGGCTAGTGGCATCAACCCATGCTGGCTTCATGTCAGGCGCGTCTGTCTCCAAAACAATCGAGTCAATTGGTAACTCTAGAGCTAATCGATTAATTTTCTTGGCTCTTGAATAAGTCATCGCCCCACCAAAGCCGAGTTTAAAACCCATATTAATAAATTGTTGAGCTTGTTGTAAACTCCCATTAAAAGCATGAGCAATTCCTTTGATGTCTGGAAAGTCTTTTAATATCTTTAAGACATCATCGATGGCTGATCTCACATGCAAGATTACTGGTAATTTATATTTGCTTGCCAACTCAAGCTGCTGCTGGAAGATTATTTTTTGCTTTTCTCTTTCCTCGTTCCCTAAATAAAAGTCTAATCCTATTTCGCCAATGGCGATTGGCTGTGAATTTATAATCTCATTTTCTAAGAACTGAATCGGATTCTCTGGTAAGTCATTCAGATAAAGGGGGTGATAGCCAAATGCGTAGACAATATTTTTATTTTTTTGATTTAATTTTTTTAAAATATTAAAACTCTTATGATTGGCGGA
>JAYQUI010000024.1:0-5120 GCA_038147655.1 Nitrosomonadales bacterium | reverse complement strand
ATAGATAAAATCAAGGTGGCAATGTGTATCAATCCACATAATCAATCTCGTAAATGAAGCGAATATCGTCACCAAAAAACCTACAATCCATTAACTTTAATTGATTTCTAGACTCCATAGCTGTGATGACTGGATGATTAAACATCTCTCTCGCATTGCCCCCTAAAATAGATTGTGATTGGTAAATGATAAGTTCATCAATGATTCTATGTTGCAATAAAAGACCATTTAAACAAGGCCCGGCTTCAACTAGAAGATTGTTTACCTCCATAGAAGCAATATATTTCATAATTTCTGTGAAGTTTAGTAATCCATCAGCACAAGACACCGGAATACAAATAGCTTTGAGATTTGGTTTGTTAGTAATTTCTTTCGAGTAAAAAATGACTACCTTTTCCTGTTTAAAAATGTTCGCGTCTGAATTTGATTGAAAACTTGCATCAATAATAAAGCGATAAGGTTGCTTTGAACTGTCGATATCTCTTACTGTTAATCGAGGATTATCAGTATTGATTGTTTTATAGGAGGTTAAGATGCCGTCAGATAATCTTCTTAATCGCTGGACATCACTTCTTGAAAATTCATTTGAGATCCATTTACTCTGAAAATTATTGAGAGCTGTTTTGCCGTCAGATGACACGGCAATTTTTGAGGTGACTCGAGGAATATTATTTAATATCCTTTTAAAAAAACCTTTATTCAGGTTAATGGCTTGATCTTCCATCAATCCAACATCAACCTTAACACCCTTATCTTTAAATGTCGCAATACTGTTGCCATTCACTTTTGGATTTGGATCTTGCGAAGCAATCACAACTCGTTTAATGTTCTGTTCTAAGATTAAATCTAGACATGGTGGAGTTTTTCCCTCATGCGCGCAAGGCTCCAACGTGACATACAAAGTAGATTTTTTTAACAGAGTTTTATCTTTGCAGTTATGAATTGCTACTACTTCAGCATGAGGTCCACCAAACTGTTGATGAAAACCTGTTGCGATTATTTTATCGTCAGCCACAATCACCGCCCCGACAATAGGGTTGGGGTTACACTGACCCAGACCTTTTTTTGCAAGCTTGATAGCCTGTGCCATAAAAAAAAAGTCCAGTTTATTAAAAGTCAATTAATCAAGATCCTTAATGACATTATTGAAATCTTCTACATCAGAAAAGCTTCTATAAACTGATGCAAATCTTATGTAAGCAACCTTATCTAGTTTTTTTAATTCAGCCATCACAGATTCACCAAGAGATCGTGAAACAATTTCTTTTTCTCCTGAAGCCAATACTTTTTGCATGATATTAGATATGGCTTGGTCTACAAATTCGGCAGGAACTGGTCTCTTATGTAATGCTCTAGAAAAAGATTGTTTTAGTTTTTCTTGATTAAAATCCTCTCTCTTACCATCTTGTTTGACAACGGCAGGAAGACCGAGGTCAGCGTTTTCATATGTGGTAAAACGCTTTTCACATTTAATACACTTTCTCCGTCTACGGATTGAATCACCTGCCTCATTGACGCGTGAATCAATAACTTGAGTATCTGCCACAGAGCAAAATGGACATTTCATTCCTTTTTCCTATCTTTTGTAAACTGGAAATTTCTTCATCATTTCAGATACTTGAGCTTTCACTTTTAATGAAACTTCCTCATTACCAGGATTATCCAAAACATCTGCTATAAAGTTAACTACCTCAATAGCATCCTTTTCTTTCAATCCTCTTGTTGTAATTGCTGGAGTACCAATTCGAATACCAGATGTAACGAAAGGACTTTCGGGGTCATTAGGGATGGAGTTTTTATTGACCGTAATATGAGCCTCACCCAATAAACGATCCGCCTCTTTGCCAGTTAATTTTTGACCTCTCAGATCCACTAAAAAAACATGCGACTCAGTTCTTCCAGAGATTACTCGATATCCACGCTGGATAAATTGCTGGGCCATCGCTTGAGCATTCTTTACCACTTGTTGCTGATATTCTTTAAAGGATGGTTTAAGTGCTTCTAAAAATGCAACCGCCTTTGCTGCAACCACATGCATTAACGGTCCTCCTTGAATACCAGGAAACACCATAGAGTTTAATGCCTTGGCATGTTCCTCTTTTGCTAAAATAAAGCCTCCTCTAGGACCTCTTAAAGACTTATGAGTAGTTGAAGTCACAAAGTCAGCATATGGTGTTGGGTTGGGATACACGCCACCTGCAATCAATCCTGAGTAATGGGCCATATCCACCATAAAGTAAGCGCCAACTTTTTTTGCAATATTGGACATTCTTTCCCAGTCAAAAGTTAACGCGTAAGCAGACGCACCCCCTATAATTAATTTAGGTTTATTTTTAGTTGCTAACTCTTCCATGTGGTCATAATCAATCTCTTCTTTATCATTTAATCCATATGGAATGATGTTAAATAATTTTCCGGATAAATTCGCAGGAGATCCATGGGTGAGGTGACCGCCATGGCCTAAATTCATTCCCATGATCGTGTCCCCTGGTTTTAAAAAGGCAAAATAAACCGCTTGGTTGGCCTGACTTCCTGAATGTGGTTGGACATTGGCATATTCCGCCCCATATAATTTCTTAATTCGATCAATGGCAAGTTGTTCAACTTGATCTACGAATTCACACCCACCATAAAATCGCTTGCCAATGTAGCCTTCTGCATATTTATTTGTTAGCTGTGAGCCCTGCGCAGCCATAACTGCTGGACTAGTGTAATTTTCAGAGGCGATTAACTCAATATGCTCTTCTTGACGTTTTTCTTCACTGACTACCTGCTCATAAATTTCAGGATCAATATCTTTTAATAAATAATCTTGGCTGTTGTACATTTTTTGTTTAGTATCTGATTAATATGAGCCTATATTTTATCACGCTACTCATAGGTATTTAATGACTAAATGAATACAAAAAATTAATTTAAGGAAATTTTATGAAGTGGACAGACTCAACTCTCATTGCTGAAGAATTGCATGATAAATATCCAGACGTAGATCCTAAAACAATTAGATTTACAGATCTTATGCAATGGGTTTTGGAGTTAGATGGTTTCACAGATAATGAAAGTAACTGTGGTGAAAGAATTCTCGAAGCCATTCAAATGGCTTGGATCGAGGAATATGAATAAATGCTAGACCAGTCAATATTTAAAGCCTATGACATTAGAGGAATAGTTGATGAAGGTCTCACCGGCGAAACTATATTTTCCATTGGTAAAGCTATCGGATCGGAAGCTATAGTTCAAAAGCAAACTGAAATATGTATTGGCTATGACGGGCGGCTATCCAGTCCATCAATCTGTGATAAATTAATCAGGGGAATCAATTCCACTGGAATCAACACCATCAATATTGGATTAGTTACCACCCCTATTCTCTATTTTAGTACTTTTTTCCTAGAGGCTGATTCTGGAGTCATGATTACGGGCAGTCATAACCCACCTAATTACAATGGCTTTAAAATGGTGATAAACAAAACGACTCTAAGTTCTGATGACATTCAAAAATTAAAACAAAGAATATTAGATGATGATTTTATTACTGGTAAAGGCGAAAGTAGAAATAAGGATGTCAAAACAGCGTACAAAGATAAAATTCTAAGCACCATCAAATTAAAAAGAAAAATGAAGGTGGCGATTGATTGCGGAAATGGCGCTGCCGGTGTGATTGCCAAAGAATTATTTCAAGAGCTTGGCATTGATACGCACATGATGTACGACGAAGTTGATGGAAATTTCCCTAACCATCATCCTGATCCATCAAAACCTAACAATTTAGAAGAATTAATTGATGTGGTAAAAAATACGGATTGTGAGCTTGGCTTAGCTTTCGATGGTGACGCGGATCGCTTGGGTGTTGTTAATAAAAATGGTGAGATTATTTATCCAGATCGGCAATTAATGTTATTCGCCAAAAGCATCTTAAAAGATAATACGGGAAGAAAAATAATTTTTGATGTGAAGTCATCCAGATATCTTCACACTTGGATCTCAAACAATGGTGGTGAGCCTGTTATATGGAAAACTGGTCATTCATTGATCAAGAAAAAAATGAAAGAGGATAATGCCATCTTGGCTGGTGAGATGAGCGGTCATACTTTTTTCAACGACAAATGGTATGGCTTTGATGATGGAATTTATGCAGGTGCCCGATTGTTAGAAATATTAAGTCACGAAAACCAAGAGATAGAAAAAGTATTAACCGAACTGCCCAAAGGATTTTCTACTCCTGAAATTAACATTCCACTGAATGAAGGTGAGCAACATAGCATCATCCATTCACTGCAACAAGAAGCACATTTTGAAAAAGCGCTTGAAGTCATTAAGATTGATGGATTGCGTGTTGAATACAAACACGGTTTTGGTTTAATGAGAGCGTCGAATACCACGCCAGTGATTGTATTGAGATTTGAAGCAGAAACAGAACAAGCTCTATTAGATATTCAAGATGATTTTAGGGAAAAATTAAAAACAAAAATTAATGTAAATGATATCCCTTTTTAATAAACGACATTAAATCTCATTACAGGCGATATTAAGATACGCATCATTCACCGTATTATGATTGACCTTAGACCATTCAAAAGGTATCCCCTTAGATAGGATCGGTTCTCCAAACGCCATCTGATTTTTATAAACAGAATAGGATAAAACTCTCATTGTTTGGAGACCACAATTAAATTCTGATAGCGTCTTCACCGAATTGTAACTTATTTTTTTTTGACCCTTTTTTGCAATCTCGGGGGCTGTGTAATCCTCTAGCGTCATCATGCGGATTGTCTCTTTCCTTTTATTTAGTGAAGACAAATCAACGTAGTACTTGGCATCTGTTTCATCATTAGCAAAGATTAATGTCCACTCAGCAAGGGCTTGTGAGGAAAACAATAAAAATAGAACTATATAAATTAATTTTTGCATCGAACTATAATTTTAACAATAAAAAAGCCCGATATACATCGGGCTTTTAGTATAGAACAAATAATGAATTACTTGTTCATTACGTACATGGTTACTTCGAAACCAAAACGCATTTCAGTAGCTGCTGGTTTTGTCCACATAATATTTCTCCTTAAAAGAAAATTAATTAAAAGATTTAGCCGAACATATCGGGCAAGTACATTGCCAGT
>JAYQUI010000023.1:0-15359 GCA_038147655.1 Nitrosomonadales bacterium | reverse complement strand
CATACTTTCTTGATAGGTGAATCATTTATGCGACATGACAATCCTGGAGAGGCATTGAATAAATTATTTGAGACTAAATAGTATGAAGCTTACTAATAGAATGAGAAGAATGAGGTCTGATAAATTTTCTAGATCCCTGATGAGAGAAAATCAATTAACTTCAGATGATTTAATTTTGCCGGTATTCATTTTAGATGGAATTAAAAAAAATGAACCTGTTCAATCTATGCCTGGCGTATATCGCTTAAGTCTTGATTTGCTTTTAAAAAAAATTCATGAAGCTCAAGAATTAAAAATTAATGCCGTTACTTTGTTCCCAGTAATTGAGGATCAATATAAATCTGAAAATGCGCATGAGGCTTTTAGAGATGATGGATTGGTGCAAAACACTATCAGAGCAATTAAAAAAGAATTTCCAGATATGGGTGTCATCACTGATGTGGCTCTTGATCCATATACCTCTCATGGGCAAGATGGATTGATTGATAAAAATGGTTATGTGTTAAACGATGAAACAGTCGATGTCTTGGTAAAACAAGCACTGAGCCATGCAGAAGCTGGGGCTGATGTAGTTGCACCATCAGACATGATGGATGGAAGAGTTGGTGCTATCCGTGAATCACTAGAGTCGCATGATAAAAAAAATATCAAGATACTTTCATATACAGCCAAATATGCTTCATCGTTTTATGGCCCTTTCAGAGAGGCTGTTGGATCAAAAAATAATTTAGGTAAAGCAAATAAAGATAGTTACCAAATGGACCCAGCTAATTCAGAGGAAGCAATTCATGAAGCCTTATTAGATGTCAATGAGGGTGCTGACATATTGATGGTGAAGCCAGCAGGACTCTATTTGGATATCATTTATAAAATAAAAAAAGAATTTAATAAGCCAACTTTTGCTTACCAGGTATCTGGTGAGTATTCTATGTTGAAAGCTGCCGCACAAAATAATTGGCTTGAGGAAAAAGCCACTGTGATTGAATCACTTTTATCGATTAAAAGAGCTGGTGCTGATGCAATTTTAAGTTATTTTGCGGTTGATGTTGCAAAGTGGTTAAGAGATGATTCTCATTGACTCCACTTTTTTGAATTCATCAATTTTGATGCCCCTGCCTTTGATCATGCTTTTATGCTTATCGCTTTGTCTTGGTTCCAAAATATCAAACACTGTTAATTCTGTTTCAATATTTTCATAAAATAAAATATATTTAATCAAAAAATTATCAAGCCTTTTTGGGTCTTTGGTTTTGAACTGGTAATTATTGCTTAATAAAAAATACTCAATTTCTTTAAAATTGTCAGCAAAAAGATTTATTAGGATTTTTTGATTATTGGTTACTCTGCCCTCTTGAAGGGTTCCTGTTATAAGAGGATTGAACGGCTCCAATTCATGCATGATTTTAATGGCAATTTCTTTATAAAAAATAAAATCTTCTGCGTTGTTGGTTGGAAATGTGGCTTGATGCTCTCTTATGGCTTCATCAATTTCATTATTGCTTGGAAGTGTTTGGTATGAAGTGTAATTTAAATATTTTGCAGCTTTTTTTTTGGCATACAAATAATCACTCACTCCTTCTTCAAGAATGATCTCAGCAGCCATTGAAGCAATATGTTTTTTAACATGCTGATCTGATAACTTTTTCATATTAATTGATCATAAAGAAAGCGTTATCTTGAGGATAAAATTCTTCATAAAAATATTCATAAATGCCAGATTCATCATCATTGGAGGTTAATGTCCCATCAACTGGATTTATTTTATGTGGAATAATTCCCTCAGGCTCTGCGTAAATCTTTTCTGGTAGTCCATCTAATGCCCCCTTCATATAATCAATCCAAATTGGTAATGCTGCCCTAGAACCTGTTTCCTTATCTCCCAATGATTGAGGGGTGTCATAACCAAACCAAGTAAGGGCGATATGGTCTGGATTGTATCCAACAAACCAAGCATCTATGAGATCATTTGTTGTTCCTGTTTTACCAGCAATATCAGTCCTTTTTAAAGTTCTTGCTCTTTTTGCTGTTCCATCTTTGATGACATCTTTAAGCATTGAGTCCATAATAAATGCATTTCTTGGATCAATAATCCTTGGAGTGTCTTCATTGGTAATGCTAGATTTTAATTTGATTTGTCGATCATTTGAATCGATGATTTTATCAATGTAATAAGGCTCCTTTAAATATCCTCCATTCGCAAAAACAGCAAATGCAGAAATTAGATTGATCGGTTTCACTTCTGCAACACCAAGCGCTAAAGATAAGTAAGGAGGAATTTTCTTTTTGTCAAAACCAAATCTTGAAACGTAATCCTGAGCATATTTAGGGTCAATATATTTGAGAGTTCTTATGGCCACCATATTTTTTGATTTACTCAAACCGATTCTTAATCGAGTTGGACCGTCATACTTATTATTGTAGTTTTTTGGTTCCCAATTTTCTTTGGTCATTAATTCGTCAGCCGTCATAAAGAAAAAATTATCATTTACCAATGTCGCTGGAGTTACTCCCTTTTCAATGGCTGCAGAGTATATAAAGGGTTTAAATATAGATCCTGGTTGTCGATATGCCTGAGTAATATGATTGAATTTATTTTTTTGAAAATCAAACCCACCAACAAGAGCATTTATTTCTCCTGAATTAGGGTCCATTGCTATTAGGGCAGATTCTACTTCTGGTAATTGAGTAAGGACCCACTCTTTTCGTATTTTTGTAAAATGATAGACACCTCCAATTTTTATCCTTCTATAATCCTCGGCTTGATCTTCATAGTCTTTGTCATTTTCAATCAGCCTCAAACCTTTTTTATAAACATTAATAGTTCTTCCATCCTTTAAAATCACTTCAATTTCTAATGGTTGCATTTTGGTGATTATTCCAGGAATGAAATCACTGTAGCTAGGAAACTGCTTTAGATATTTTGTAATCTTAATATTTATTTCTTCTTCAGTTTCACTAGCTTTGTTTGAATTACTTTTTTCTAAGTCAAAAAAACCATCTGGCTCTCGAGGTTGATGTCTATCGATATAACTGAGTATTCCGTCCCTGACAGCTTGGTTTGCTAATTTTTGATTTTTGCTTTTAATCGTTGTAAATACTTTTAAGCCACTCGAATAGATTTTTTCTCCAAATTCATCAAATAAGTCTTTTCTGACCATTTCAGCAATGAACTCAGCATCAACATCTTTTTTTATTTTTGATTCTTTAAGATTGATTGGTTGATCTAGGGCGATGATATAAGATGACTCATCAATGAATCCATGTCTTAACATACTAGCCAATACATCTTTTTGCCTCTTTATTGCTAAATCATAATTATTAAAAGGATTATAACGACTAGGTGCTTTGGGAAGTCCTGCTAAAAGAGCTATTTCAGCCGTGTTCAGCTCATTAAGATTTTTACTAAAATATGTATTAGCTGCAGAATTAAAACCAAAACTTCTTTGGCCAAGATAAATTTGATTCATGTATAACTCAAGTATCTGTTCTTTAGATAGATGTTTTTCTATCTCTAAAGATAGTAAAATTTCGCTTATTTTTCTTTTGATGGTTTTATCTGATGTAAGAAAAAAATTACGTGCCACTTGCATGGTGATTGTGCTTGCTCCTTCAAAACTTATTCCAAGAAGCGTCTTGTAAGTCGCTCTAAATATTCCAATAAAGTCGATTCCATTATGTTCAAAAAATCTTCTATCCTCAGTTGCAATGATGGCATTGATCATTTTCTGGGGAACATTATTTATTTTAATAAAATCTCGATGTTCTTCGCCAAATTCTGCAATCAGATCACCCTCCTTAGTAAAAACCTGAAGTGGCTCTTTTGGGCGATAGTCTGCAAGATTATCTAAGGGCGGAAGGGTAGGAACAATGAGAAGATAGACATAATAAATTAATGCCAATGAAGATAAGATAATAGATATTGAAATTAGTAAAATTTGTTTGATTGAGTTCATGATCAATCTAGAGTATTTAATATGCTTGTATAATGATTTATTAAAGAAAGATTATATATTAGATATGGTATCAAAAATAATATTAGTTGGAATGATGGGGGCTGGAAAAACCACTATTGGAAAACTTTTATCTAATGCATTGGGTTACGATTTTATTGATCTTGATAAAATCATCGAGGAAAAGTCAGGTGTCAAGATTAATACAATTTTTGAGATTGAAGGTGAGGAAGGCTTTAGAGAAAGAGAGCTTCAGGTACTTAGCGACGCGATTGAAAAGGACAAGGTGATTATTTCCACCGGTGGCGGTATTGTGACTAATGATAAGAGCAGGGCTTGTCTAATAAAACATAATGCTTTAATTATTTATCTAAAGGCAAATCTCCAAACTCTTTTTAATAGATTAAAAAATGATAATTCCAGACCGATACTCAACGTTGATGATAAAGAGCAGGTCATTGAAAGAATATTAGAGGAAAGAGAACCTTATTATCAGGACCTTGCAGATATTTATGTTGATACGAGCCATATGAAATCAATTGATGTTGTTAAATTTATAATAAAAAAAATGGATGCTGTATGAAAATTTTAAATGTTGAGCTTGGAGACAGATCTTATCCTATCTATATAGGCAGTGATCTTCTAGAAGATAAAAAAATACTTGCAAGTCACATCAAAACAAAAACTATTTGTATCGTATCAAATACAACAGTTTCTAGATTATATTTAGAGAACATAAAAAATTTACTTGATGACTATCAAGTAGTAGAGGCAATTATTGATGATGGGGAAGAATTTAAAAATTACGACTCTTTAAATCATATCTATACAAAATTGTTAGAGAATCAGTGCAACCGTGACACAACCATTTTGGCACTTGGTGGTGGTGTTGTTGGTGATATTGCTGGATATGCTGCTGCTTCATTTCTAAGAGGTATTCCATTCATTCAAATACCAACCACACTTCTGGCGCAGGTTGATTCATCAGTAGGGGGGAAAACCGGCATAAATCACTTGTTGGGTAAAAATATGATAGGTGCCTTTTATCAGCCTAAAGCTGTAGTAATAGACTTAAATGTTTTAAATACGCTTGATAAAAGACAGATATCAGCTGGGCTTGCAGAAGTGATTAAATATGGACTGATTTGGGATAAAGATTTTTTTGAGTTCCTCGAAAATAATATCGACAATTTAAAACAATTAGATTTTGAATATTTAGAACAAGTCATATATAGATCCTGCGAGATAAAAGCCAAAGTTGTGTCTGAAGATGAAAAAGAATCTGGTATTAGGGCTATTCTAAATCTTGGACATACTTTTGGGCATGCGATTGAAAATTGTTTAGGTTATGGAGAGTGGCTACATGGTGAGGCAGTTGCTTGTGGTATGGTCCTTGCAGCTAAGATGTCTCTTGCTCATGGATGGCTAACTGAGTATGAGTTCAATCGAGTAAAAAATCTTATCACCAAAGCTAATCTACCTACTGAAAAACCTAATATTGCTTATGAAGACTTTATTGGGGCGATGAAGTTAGATAAAAAAAATAAAAATAAGGAGATTTATTTGGTGCTTCAAAAAGGAATTGGACAAGCCATAGTGACCAATAAATATTTGTCGAATGCATTGGATGATGTGATCAAAATTTAACAAGAACATGCTTTAAGAAAAATGAAAAAATATGCTGTATCTGAGGAAAATTCTTTCGGAAGAGAGTATTTAGAAAATAAATCACCTTTAAGAAATGATTTCCAAAGAGATCGAGACAGGATCATTCACTCTTCTGCTTTTCGAAGATTGATGTATAAAACTCAAGTATTTGTTAATCATGAAGGCGATATGTTTCGAACAAGATTAACGCATTCGCTAGAAGTTTCACAAATTTCAAGAGGTATAACTCGCTCTTTGGAATTAAATGAAGACTTATCAGAAGCTATTGCTCTTGCACATGACTTAGGACATACACCTTTTGGTCATGCGGGACAGGATGCATTGAATGATTGTATGAGAGATTATGGGGGTTTTGAGCATAATTTTCAATCATTGAGAGTAGTACAGCAGCTTGAAAAAAGATATCTTAATTTTCCTGGACTAAATCTAACATTTGAAAGTCGTGAGGGTATCCTTAAGCATTGTTCAAAAAAGAATGCTAAAACACTTGGTAAGTTAGGAGAGAGGTTTATAGAAAAAACCCAGCCAAGCCTTGAGGCTCAAGTTGTTGATATATCAGACAGTATTGCATATAACATTCATGATTTAGAGGATGGTTATCGATCAGGTATTCTTACTTTAGAGAAAATGAATGAGATAAATTTTTTTAAATTTATTTTCAATGAACTTAACTTTAATAAGTTAGTAAATCAAGAAAATGAAAAGATTTGCGTTTATGAAACTTTGCGAAATATGATGTTTTTATTTATAAAAGATGTGACTGATTGTTCTCGTGAAATTATTGATTGCGCTGATCCGCAATCTATAGATGATGTTAGGGGGCATAAAAATCAACTGATAAGCTTTTCAGAGAAAATTCAAAACTATTTAAATGAGTGCAGAATTTTTTTAAGAAGAGAGCTGTATTTACATAATAAAGTTACTGAAATGACTTTAAATGCAAAAAGTATTATTAATAACCTGTTTATTTATTATTTAAATAATTTTGATTTGGTATCAGACGAGTATAAAAAAAATATTGATAGACCAAGGGCAGTGGCTGATTTTATTTCAGGCATGACAGATCGTTATGCAATAAAAATCAATAAGTCATTGAATAATTGATAAAAATCCAATCAAATACGCAAATTTGTTGTATAAAAACAACAAAACATAATCAATGTTGTAAAAAAATCACTTAAATCTAGCTTTTAATACTTTTTTTTTGCATAATTAATTTAACTTCTTAACGATAAATCGTTGAGAAAGTTCGCGAACTTTCTCTCAACAAGTTTGAGAGGTATTTTTAAATCAAGGAGATTTTTATGAACAATAAAATCAAATTAGCAGTAGCGGGTGCAGTTATGTCAGCTGCTTCAGTTGCTAACGCTGGTATCGTTATTCCAGCTGGTGACTGGACACTTGATATTAACGGTAACGTTAATGCTTTTGCAACATGGACTAATATTGATGCTAAAGGTACTGCACCAACTGGCGCTGTTGCTGCTGGTGAAGATGTAACTGGTGAAGATAGTACTCAGTCAATTAACACTGGTCTTTTACCAGCATGGTTAGGCTTTACTGGAACAACTCGTCAGAATGATGTGGACGTATCGTTTACAATTTCATTCCAACCAAACGTTTCAGATAACGCTGTATCAGGTGATGTTTTAACACCACTTAATCGTCAAGCTTTCGTTACTTTTGGTGACAAATCTTGGGGTACAGTTAAATTAGGTAAAGACTTAGGTATTTTTGGTGGTCAAGCTATCCTTAACGACATGACACTTCTTGGTGTTGGTGCTCGTGGTGCTACAGTATCTGGTGCACAAACATCATTAGGTGGTATTGGTACTGGTTACATTTACCCAGCATGGAAAGGTCAAATTGCATATACAACACCTAACATGAATGGTTTCTCAGCTACTATTGCTATTACTAACCCGAACCAAGGTTTCTTCGGTAATGCTACAACTACAACTGGTACAGCTGTTAACTTAGCAGGTATGGGCGATTCATCAGCTTCTGCTGCTACTGCATCATTAACTACAACTGGTGCAACAGAACTTTACCAAGACCGTTTCGGTATTGAAGGTCAGGTAATGTATGAGTGGACTGGTGATGTTGCTGGTAAAGTTTGGGCATCTGGTGCATCTTATGACGTAACTGTCGGTACTGCAGCAAACACAACTTCTGCAAATGAAGATAGCTTCACAGCTAGCGTTTATGACGTTGGTGCTGCAATTACAGCGGGTAACCTTGGGGTAGTTGGTTATTGGTATGATGGTGAAGGCGTAGGTACGACAATGATGAGCGGTTGGTTAGAAAGCACTGGTTATGACATTCAAGGTACCACAGCTAGAAAACGTGATAGTGACGGTGGTTACTTACAAGTTACTTACGTGATACCAACAGGTACTAAACTTGGTGTAACTTACGGCGTATCTAATCTTGATGAAGCTTCAGGTGAAACTGCTGCTACTCTCATCGAGAAAAATGAGCGTTGGACAGTTGGTGCTTATCACCCACTCACTAAACACTTGAATTTAGTTGCTGAATACAATTCTGTTGATTCAGAAGCACAATCAAGTGCTAACCAACTTGAGAATGACACATTCTCTCTTGGTGCAATCTTATTCTTCTAGTTCTAAACTAGTTATTTAAGATTAAGTGTTTAAATAAACCCCACCTAGTGGGGTTTATTTTTTTTATAATTAGCAAATGAATATTCAAAAAAATCTACAGTTAGCCTATCAATATTTTCAGCAAGGAAATTTTAATGAGGCATTATTGGCACTTAATAAAATTTTAAAAAAATTTCCAAGGCACTATGAAGCTCTCTCTAATAAGGCTTTTATTTTTATAAAACAAGCAAGAATAGCTGATGCTGAAGAAATCTTAAAAAAAATTATTTTAATTGATCCACAAAAACAGCCACTTCAAAATTTAATAAATATATATATTCAACAAAAAAATTGGCCTGCTGCTGATGAATATAATAAAAAACTTGAACAAATTTTCAATGGTCCTGAAGTTTTACTTAATAAAGCATTAATTTTTAGGGGCAGTGAGAGATACGAAGAAGCGTTAGATATTTATAATATCTTAATCAAAGATCACCCTAATGTTAAAGATTTTTTCGTTAACAGAGGTTTCCTATTAAATATGATGCAAAGATATACAGAAGCAATTGAGGATTATCAATCTGCTTTAAAAATTGACAAAAACCATTTTGCAGCTCTTTATAATCTTGGTATTACATACAACAATAATCAGCAAGCCAGTGAAGCAATTCCATATCTAAGAAGAACTGTAGAAGTAGATAAAAAAAATGTAGACGCATGGCTTACCCTAGCAGCAGCACAAATATCTTCTGGCTTTATTAATGAAGCAAAGCAGTCTATTAAGGAAGCAGCAAAAATTGCAGATTTTAATCAAAATCCACTTGCTGCATCAGAGGCGCTTTTTCAATCGGGTGTTGTTGAAATGACTCTTGAGGATTACGATAAGGCCCTTAAAATATTTAGAGCTCTTGTAAAAATAAATCCAGAACATGTAGAAGGGCATTACCATATTGGAATCATAAATTTGAAATTACATAAATATGAGGAGGCAATAAAAGAAGGTTTTAGATGGAGAACAAGAAAAAAAAACAGATATGGTAAATATGAAGATTTCGACCTTCCTGAAATAAATTCAAATACAAAACTTCTTGTGGGTGCGGAACAAGGCATAGGGGATCATTTAATATTAATTCGGTTGCTTCCATTTTTAAAAGATAAGGTAAAAATACTAAAATACGGATCCTTTAAAAAGTTAGTAAAATTTTTAAAATATAACTTTGAACCTGGCATAGAAATAATTGATGAAGATGATTTATTGATTAGAGAAAAAAACAAAGAATTTGATGATTATGTGTCAATTAATTTATTTACAGTTTTATATTATCTAAAAGATATCAATTATCTTAAAGAAATGCTTCCCATATTAAAAAGTGATCCAAATCTAACCAAAAAATACAAAAAACAATATAGTGAAAAAAATAAAAAGCTTATTGGTTTATCCTGGTCCAGCCAAGTACAGAAAATTGGTAAAAAGAAGAGTTATGATTTAAAAGATCTGGTGCCTTTATTAAAACAAAAGGAAAAATATTCATTTGTTAACTTGCAGTATGGTGATGTGAAAGAACAAATTGATGAATTAAATGAAAAAGAAAATCTAGAAATTAACTATGATAATTTTTTAGATTATTACGATGATATTTACTCTTTAGCATCATTAGTAAAGGCATGTGATGTGGTAATAACTTCAAGTAATGTTACAGCTCATATTGCTGGAAGTCTTGGTGTAAAAACTTATTTACTACTTCCAAAGTTAATGGGAAAATTATGGTATTGGACTGAGGAAGCAGACGTAATAACCTCTAGCTGGTATTCATCAGTAACAATAATAATGCAAGAAGAAGATGCAAACTGGGACTCTGCAATAGAAAAGTTAGTAAATAAATTTAAGGACTAATTTAAATTATTCGTTATCGTCAAATAATTCATTAATTTTTCTTGTAATAGTATTTCTACCAATCCCTAAAAGCTTGGCGGCCTTAATCTTTCTTTGATTACAAAATTCCAATGTTGTTTGAAGCAGTAATTTTTCAATTTCTTTAATGTATATGTTGTAAATGTTTATTTCATTATTATTTAATTTGTGAAGTAACTCATTCTTTAAAGTCTCATTCCAATTCCCATCATTTTTAGAAAAAATATTTTCTTTAAGAATTTCTCTTGGCAAATCAGAAATTCCAATTTCTCTTCCAGGAGACATAACTGTGAGCCAATGGCATATATTTCTTAGTTGCCTAATATTTCCTGTCCAATTGAGTTTTTTAAAATAATCTTGTGTTTCATCATTCAAATATTTTGGACTTGTTTTAAGTTCATTTGCACTCTGATTAAGGAAAAATTTTGCTAGAAGATTAATGTCATCTTCTCTTTCTCTAAGAGGGGGTAGATGAATATTAATAACATTAAGTCTGTGAAATAAGTCTTCCCTAAATGCTTGTGTTTTTATTTTCTCTTTTAGATTTTGATGTGTTGCAGCGATAACCTTTACATTTGATTTTATTGTTTGACTGCTTCCTAACTTCTGAAAAGAACCATCATTAAGCACTCTCAATATTTTAGACTGGAGATCAGTGGGCATGTCTGCAATTTCATCAAGAAATAGAGTCCCATTTTCAGCCTCTTCGAAGTAACCTTTTTTTGGAGCGTTTGCCCCAGTAAAGGCTCCCTTTTCATATCCGAATAGTTCAGACTCAAGTAGATCTTTAGGAATAGCTGCAGCGTTTAGGGCTACAAACGGTTTATCTTTTCTTAAACTGTTATCATGTATGGCTTTTGCTATAAGCTCTTTACCGGTTCCACTTTCACCAGTGATCAGAATAGATGCATCAGATTTACTTAATTTACCAATCTGCTTAAAAACTTCCTGCATCACTTTTGAAGTCCCAATTATTTTATTACCACTTTCAATATCATTAAGGTCCTCAGCTTTATCCTTGAATGCAGAATTTATTAAACTAATAGCATTATCAATATCAAAGGGTTTCGGTAGATATTCATATGCTCCATGCGAGTAGGAATCCACTGCAGAATCTAAATCGCTAAATGCTGTCATGATAATTACAGGGATCTTTGGAAACTTTTCTTTCACTTTTTCAAGAAATTGGAGCCCAGATTCGCCTGGCATTTTTATATCACTGACAATAAGGTCAGGCATATCATGATTAAATTGATTTATAGCCTCGTTGGTATTTCCAAATGCCATAACATAATAATTATTTTTCTCTAAAGCTTTTTGAAGCACCCAACGAATTGACTTGTCGTCATCTAAAATCCAAATTTTTTTGTTAGTGGCATCCATATTTAATTTTGAATTGGTAATAAAATTTTAAATTCTGTCTCACCAGGACGGCTATTAACATCAATAATCCCATTATGCAGCGTTACAAAGTTTTGACTTAGTGGCAGCCCAAGTCCTGTTCCAGAATCTTTTCCGCTGACAAGTGGAAAAAATATTTCTTCAATTTTTTCTTTGGGAATCCCAGGCCCATTATCAATAATTGAGATATTTAAAACCGTGTGATGAAGTTTCTTGTGAAATATTACTTTTCTTTCAGAGCGTGTGACAAATTTTATTTTATTTTTTTCTTCGAATGGCGACGTGGTTAAGATTTCACACGCATTTTTAACAATATTGAATAGGGCTTGATAGATTTTTTCGTAGTCACAGGATATTAATGGAATAGATATATCATAGTCTCTAATAAATTCTATTTCAGAGTATTCTGAGCTCAGGGTGCTACGAATCTTTTCAAGAATTTCATGAATATTATTTTTTTCAAATTTTGGTATCTTGTGAGGGCTTAACAAACTATCCATTAATTTCTGTAAACGCTCACTTTCAGATATGATGATTTGAATATATTCAGATAAATCCTGATTGATTTCATCAGCCAAAAGCTGAGCTGAGCCTTTAATACCACCAAGGGGATTTCTGATTTCATGTGCAAGATTTCTAAGCAGCTCTGAATTAGCTTTTTGTTGCAACATCATCCTTTCCTCTTTTGCTACTTGAAGAACCTGATCCATCTCAATAAACTCTAAAATAAATTCATAATCTTCATCATCATATGGGGTAACAGTAAAAGTTACAGTTTTGATAAGATCTTTTATTTTAATTTGGCACTCATGCTCTTTATAGGTGGACGATCTTTGTATAGATTTATCAATTCGATATTTTAAATAATCAATATCCTCGAAAATTAAAGAAATTTGCTTATCCCTGACTTTTTTTAAAGAAATTTGAAAAAGAATTTCTGCACTTGGGTTTAAATATTTAATATTAAGATTTTTATCAAGCAACACAACGGATGTGGCTAGCTGCTCTAATTCATTATTTTCTTTATATTTAATTGGAGGAGACATTTAAATTTTAATTCGGGGTGAAAAAATCACCCCGAAAATAAAAAATTACACTGAATAATATAAATCAAACTCAACTGGGTGAGGTGTCATTCTCAGTGTGGTTACTTCATTCATTTTTAAATCAATAAAACTGTCAATGAAGTCATCAGAAAACACACCACCTTGAGTTAAGAATGCACGATCCTCGTTTAATGCCTCAAGAGCTTCTTCGAGAGATCTTGCAACAGTTGGGATAGCTGCATCTTCTTCCGGTGGAAGGTGATACAAATCTTTCGTTGCTGCTTCACCTGGATGGATTTTATTTTGAATACCATCTAGACCAGCCATTAGCAGTGCACTAAAGGCAAGATATGGGTTCGCTGTTGGATCAGGGAATCGTGTTTCAATTCGTCTAGCTTTATCACTTGAAACGAATGGTACTCGGATTGAAGCAGAACGGTTTTTAGCTGAATAAGCTAATTTGATTGGAGCTTCAAATCCAGGGACAAGTCTCTTATATGAGTTTGTGGATGGATTAGTAATTGCATTTAATGCTCTAGCGTGTTTAATGATACCGCCAATATAGAATAAAGCTGTTTCACTTAAGCCAGCATATTCGTCACCAGCAAATGTATTTTTACCATCTTTCCAAATAGATTGGTGAACATGCATACCTGATCCGTTATCACCTAAAACTGGCTTAGGCATGAATGTCGCAGTTTTACCAAAGTTGTTAGCTGTATTATGAACCACATATTTTAGAACTTGTGTCCAATCAGCCCTTTGTGTCAATGTAGCAAACTTTGTTCCAATTTCACATTGACCAGCACCAGCCACTTCGTGGTGATGAACTTCTACAGGAACACCTAGTTGCTCAAGTGTCATGCACATAGCTGATCTCAAATCTTGCAGTGAATCGACTGGAGGTACAGGGAAGTAACCACCTTTAACGGCTGGACGATGGCCAACGTTTCCACCTTCATGATTGTTTTCAGAATCCCATGTGGCTTCCTCTGTGTAGATTTTTACATGAGAGCCACTCATGTCAGTCTTCCAGGTAATTGAATCAAAAACGAAGAACTCTGGTTCAGGACCAAAAAAAGCAGTATCGCCAATTCCTGTTGATTTTAAATAAGCTTCAGCTTTTAAAGCAATACTTCTTGGATCTCTGTCATAGGGTTTACCGTCTGTTGGATCAACAATATTACAAGTGAGTGTAAGTGTTGTTTCTTCAAAGAATGGATCAATCTTTGCTGTGTCTGGATCTGGCATAAGCAACATATCTGAAGCATTAATACCTTTCCAACCTGCAATAGATGAGCCATCGAAAGCATGACCATCTTTAAACTTATCTTCATCAAAATGAGATACAGGAACAGACACGTGCTGTTCTTTTCCCTTTGTATCGGTAAATCTAAAATCAACAAATTTTACATTGTTGTCCTTTACCATTTTCATTACATCTGAAACTGCCATAGTAAAATTTCCTCTCAAGTTTAGTTATTTACTTTTTATTAATGCAACATCTATGCCAAAATAAAATAGATGTAATATATTAGTTGATCATTAAAAAAGAAGCTTCGTTAAACTTAAAAAAAGTATATTTTTGATCAAATTTAATACAAATTAACTAATAAATGCACTATATTAGTGCAAAAATAGGAAAAAATGAAAAAATTTGCTGTCATAGGTAATCCAATTAATCATTCATTGTCTCCACAAATTCATTCAGAATTTGCTCGGCAGCATTCGATAGATTTAACTTATGAAAAAATTCTGGCTGACGACGACATAAATTTTATAATGACAATTGAAAATTTAATTAATAAAGGTTATTCAGGTGCAAATGTCACCCTTCCTTTTAAAGGGTGCGCTGCAAAAATTTCAACAACAAGAACTTCAGACGTTGATTTAACTGGATCTGCAAACACGTTGTGTTTTGATAAGAATGTGATTAAAGCCCATACAACCGATGGAATTGGCTTGGTCAACGATCTAATAGATAAAATTGGGTCTATTTCCAACTCTTCTGTATTATTGCTTGGTGCAGGCGGCGCTGCTAATGGAGTTGTTCCATCCATATTCAGTGAAAAAATTTCTCATCTTTATCTCTGGAATAGGACCATACAGAAATCATTTGATATGTCTGAGAGTTGGCATGAAAGTTTTAAAAAAGTATCAGTGATGGAAAAAATTGAGTTTAATAAGATTGATATAGTCATTAATGCCACCTCTGCAGGTATTGATGATACTTCCCTATCCCCAATATCTTTGAATGATTGCCATAAGGAAATTATTTGCTATGACATGATGTATGGTAAACAAACGCCATTCCTAAAAAATGCAAGCGATAATAACTTAACTTCCTTTGATGGGCTTGGCATGCTTGTCAAGCAAGCGGCAGCAAGTTTTGAAATATGGCATGGGATAAAAGTCGAATCTAAAAGTGTTGAGGAATCTTTAAGATCAACTCTAATTTAAAAAAAGTATTTGTTGCAATTTCAATACTAACAATTGGATACCTAGTTTTTCTGACTCCTAAAATTATTGAGATTTACAAGTTCAAATCTATTAATCCAAAAACGACTTCGATGATGAATTATCAATTGGGAGTTGATTATGCAAAAAATATCAAAATTGATTGGGTAGCTTATGAAATGATCAATAACTCGATGAAGAGGGCAGTAGTCGCTGCAGAAGACGATCGTTTTATGCAACATTCTGGAATTGATATCAGATCAATTAAAGATGCTTATATTGACAATCTTCATCAAAAAAATAAACGTGGCGGTTCAACAAT
>JAYQUI010000022.1:0-15629 GCA_038147655.1 Nitrosomonadales bacterium | reverse complement strand
AGACAGCTTTTGGTTCAGATTTGGTATCCTGCAAAAATAAATAAAAACAATCAGAGGGCTCCACACATTATTTTTCCCAAAGAAACCATACGGGGCGTGGCAGAAATAGCCGGACTCCCCGCAGGGCTTGCTAAGCACGGAGCAAAACTAATGTCAGGAGCATATTTTAATGCTGAACCTATTCAAGATCAATTTCCATTGATTGTGTTTTCACATGGCGATGGGGGAATTTTAACTCAAAATATGTCCCAAATCGAAGCTTTAGTTGCCGAAGGATTTGTGGTGATTGCTTGTAACCATACTTTCAACGCCGTCATTAGTTTTGATCAAAGCGGACTTTCCCTTCCATATAAAAGAAATGTGACCTGGGATCAACAAGCCTCTTATCAGAAAAAATATTATACCAATAGGCTGATTGATTATAGGCTCAAAGATGTTCAATATTTAATCGCTCAGCTTAAAAAAACTAACTTTGATAGCGGAGCGCCCAACCCCCTTCATCGAATTATTAACTTTGACAAAATTGGAATTTTTGGTCATTCGATGGGCGGGGGCACTAGCTATTTAGGGCTGTTACAAGATGATGATTTTGATGCGGCGCTTGCTTTAGATGGGTGGTTTTTTGGTCTTTCAGAAGATCAGGCTAAAACCAACACCAATAAACCATTTATGCATATTGCTCAAGAACAGTTCAAGGATATTGAGGTTTTTGGTGATATTAACGATTCAGAAAGTGGCATCGAAAACAACAAAATGTATAGCCTGATTTTAAAGAGCAACCATGAAAGCTATGTTATTTATTTAAAAGAAAGCCTTCATTATACTTTTACAGATTTTAAACTAATTTATGACGACAAATCTTCTTTGGGTATTCCGATCAATACGCTGGGTGGAGTAGATAAAAAAATTGTTGATCTACTAGTGGACAAGGCGGTATTAGATTTTTTTAATTATAGCCTAAAGGATCAACCGGTGGATTTTGATTCCTATAAACCATATGAAGAAGAAGCCATATTTGAGTTTTATTCAAACTAGGCAAGAATATTTTTTTAAAAAAAATATCTTAAAAAGACTTGACATCTATTAAATCTATCATCAATTTATTCGAAATGCTTATTCGAAGGGGTACGCCTCCTCGGAGAGCATGCACTTAGTATATAGAATCAATACTATATATAAGGGTAAAAAACAAAAAATTAAAAATTGTTTAAAATGTATAAATACTCATTTGGAGGTAGAATAATGAGAAAACTACGTATGTTAATAGCGCTCTTTATTCTTCCAGCAATGTTGCTGGCACAGTCCACTACTGCTAAACTAGCAGGGGTTGTTACTGATGCTGATGGTAATCCTCTTGTAGGTGCCAACGTTGTTGTTGAAGGATCTAATTTGGGTGCGGCTACCGATGAACTTGGTAGATACTACATTCTCGACGTTCCTGTTGGAAACTATGACCTTCGCGCAGAATACATCGGTTACACAACCGTTGTTGAAGCAGGAGTAAGAACTTCAGTTGGTTTTACAACAACTGTTGATTTTGCTTTAGATGTTGCAGCTGTTGCGGGTCAAGAGGTTACAGTAACAAGAGAAAGACCATTAATCAATCCAAACGCAACCAATACTACTCGTATCGTTGATAAAGAGTTAATTGATGCGTTTGCAGTAAGAGGTGTTGGCAATATTGTTAACCTTCAAACTGGTGTTGTTAATGGATATTTCCGTGGAAGTAGAAGTGGAGACAGTCGTTACTATGTTGATGGTGTTCCAGTAAAAGATGTTTACTCTGGCGGAAATTTATTAAGCGGTAACTCACAAGCAGCACTTCAAGAGGTCTCTGTTCAAACAGGTGGATTCTCTGCTGAATATGGTGGTGCAAATGGTGGTATCGTTAATATTACAACCAAGACCGGTGGAAACCAGTGGACAGCTAGAGTTGGTGGAGAGTTTTCTCTAGGTTCTGATGCTGACACTGATCCCGACAAACTATATTCAGATGGATATCAAAATGTCAACTTTGATTTTGGTGGTCCAATTTCTGATAATATTAAAGTTTATTTATCTGTTGAAAACAGAGAGTTTGGCGGACCAGTTTCTTATAGTTATTGGCCAATGATGGATGCGGTTGCAATGCAAGACGCTCCTCCTGCAGATTACTATAGTGATGGAACCGATGGATATAACTATGGCTTTGATGCCAATGGTCAAAAAATTCATCACATTGAAACCGTTACTAGAGACAATGCAGCTGGCGAAGACGAAACATCATATGTTGTCTACAGTAACTATAGACGTATGTATGGTCAAAGACCAGACTCAGAATCAACCCGTTTGACAATCAATGGTAATGCTACTATGGACTTTGGCCCATTGCGCTTAAAAGTTGGTACTCAAACCTATGGTTTTGAAACAGGAAGCTATAGTTACGGAAGAACCCTTGGTGGGTTTAATAATTCCTATATCGGTGAAAGAGATTTTGCGATGGGATATCTTAATGCTAGATATACCATTAGCCCGCTTTCCTATATTAAAGCTTCTCTTTCTACACAAACCTATGAAACAAAAGACGGTAATGAAAATTACTTAGATGACCTTGTTTCTTACGGTAGAAGAACCAAAGATTGGGGTTCAGTAAATTATTATAAAAGAGACTTAACAGGGTTTAATCCAGTTTCACCTGATGAGTTTATTGGTGTTTCGGGGTATGGTAGTCAGTATACATCATACGACAAAAGAAAAACCACTACAAACACTTTAAGTTTCGACTATACAAACCAAATTGGTTATAACGAAATCAAGCTTGGTGCATCTATTGATAATCATGAGATTACTCGATATGGATTAGGCGCATCCGGTATTGCTAGAGCAATTGCTCAGGTTGACCTCAATGGTGACTGGGTAGCTAGCAACGATGAAATTATTGCAGCAGGTAGTGATCCAGCAGACTGGAGATTTATCAACTATCGTGCTCTATACGTAACCAACCTTGGATACAATATATATGGTGACGAGTGGAATGGATCATACAATCAAGATGATCACATGTTAGCTCCTGCAGAGCCAACACAGACCCGTTTCTATATTCAAGACAAACTTGAATTTAAAGACGTAGTTGTTCAACTTGGTCTTTCTATTGAAGAAATTGACACTGGTGCTATGGCTCCCGATTCAGATGGAGACGGTTACGGTGACTCAGATGGTTTCAATCATCTATACTTCAATAGACAAAGAGTGAACAGAAACGGTGACGGTAATGGAAACTTTGTTTGGAAAAAAACCAAAAAAGAAACCGCTACTCACCCAAGAATTGGTTTCTCTTTCCCAGTATCAGACAGAACTGTCTTCCGTGCCAACTATGGTACACACTGGCAAACAGTACCAATGTCATTCCTTTACCTTTCAGACTCACAGCTATCAGCAGATATTTTAGCTGGTAATGCTACCGCTTCTGAAAACCCTGCTTTGAAACCAGAGCGTTCAACTCAATATGAAATTGGTATTGAGCAAAGAATTGGCGCTTTTGCTTCATTGAAGGTTGAAGGTTTTTATAAAGAAAGTAAGGATTATTTAACACTTGCTAATCGTACTGAAGCGTTTACTAACACCGGTGGATCTGACACCCAACAAAATTGGGCTCAGTACTTAAACGGTGACGTGATGGTATCCCAAGGTTTAACTACTAACTTTGAGATGCGTAGAACTCGCGGTTTATACGCTCAAGCTAACTATACTTATTCAGAATCTAGAGGTACTGGATCATATGGTTCACAAAACTTCTACATTACCTGGATTGGTACAGATGATGGTTATCCAAAAGCAATGAACTTGCTTGACTATGACCAAACTCACACTGCAAACATTATCCTTGACTATCGTTCACCTGATCAAACAGGTTTACTAGCCAATACAGGATTTAATGCTGTAATGAGCTTTGGTAGTGGTACTAGATACACACCATCTCAAATTTATAGTACTGTATTTGAAAACCGTTGGGAATTCCCAGAAGGTCCAGTTAATTCTGGTACTAAACCAGCATACACTAATTTAGACCTTCGTGTTGACAGACTAATTAATCTAGGTGGCCTATCAGGAAACCTTTATGTTGCTGTGACTAATGCATTAGACTCAGAGCAAATTAACTCTGTTTACAACGGTACTGGTAACGTAGCTGAAGATGGCTGGGTTGCTACAGAAAGTGGACAAGCATGGCTTGCCAATAGATTAGCACTTAACCCTGACGTAGACGCAGCTGCCGCCTATCAAGATATCTTGGCACAGCCAGGAAGATGGGGCGCACCTCGTCAAGTTAGAGTTGGTTTTAACTTAAGTTTTTAATTAATAAGATAAAGAGGTAGATATGAAAATCTTAAAGAATATTACCGTGTATAGTATGGTGATGCTGTATGTTGCTACTTCATTGTTAGTAGCGAGAGATACCAATATCTCTAACATCAGCGCATCAAACTATGTAGACTCTGCCGGTACGTTCGATGGAAACCAGATCTACGCCGATGTTACCAATAACGGTCTTTTTTTAGACTATCACATTTCAGGTGATTCAGCTCTAGAATGGCCACAAGGTACCGGTGCTCACTCAATCTTCCAATCTGCTTTGTGGATGGGAGCGACAGTGAATGGTCAAATTCGAACAATCGTTGGGGACTATACACAAGATATGGGTCCAGGCCCTTGGGGCGGTGATCCACTAGCGGCAGTTCATAGAATCTACAAGGTGGAAAAAGCTATGTTAGCTTCACCTTTAGACTTTGATGACTTCCAGCAGTGGCCCGTTGAATACGGTGCTCCATGGGTTGACGTCGATGGAGACGGAGTATATTCTCCGCTTCCAAACGGTCCAGACCATCCTGAGTTTATTGGAGACCAAGTACTTTGGTTTGTCAGTAACGATGGTGACCCTGCATATAAATTGAACTTCGGAACATCTCCTTTAAACGTTGAGATTCAAACCACTATGTTTGGTTTTGATCGTCCTGACGTTTTTGGTGACATGGTTTTCCTAAAACAACTTATCATTAACAAAGGGTCAGACGACTTAATTGACACCTATATGGGGCTATGGTCAGATCCTGACTTGGGCTATGCTGGTGACGACTTTGTTGGTTGTGATGTTGAATTGGGGATGGGTTATGTTTGGAACGATGGAGACGATAGTACTTATTCTAATTTAGATATTGGTACTCCAGCGGCTGGATATGACTTCTTCCAAGGACCAATGGTTCCTTGTGATGCTTCTGAAGACTGTTCAGAGGGAGCAAAAATGTTTGGTACTCGTCATCCTGGTATGAAGAATTTGCAGATGTCTTCATTTGCATTCTACATCAATGGTGACGCTACTTACACAGACCCTGCTGACGAAGAAGAAGGTTATTATTACCTTCAAGGTTTAAGAAAAGATGGTACTCCATACCCAACAGATATTGCTGGTGATTTATATGACCAAAAATTCTGTTTCTATGGAGATCCAAACGATGCTGCTGGTCACAGTAGTACAAATCCTGTTGACGGAAACTATACCCCATCTGCGGATAGACGTTTCTTAATGTCAGTTGGTCCTTTCACTATGGCCGCTGGTGATTCACAAGAAGTTGTGTTTGGTATTTTCCACGCAGCTGGTGGTGGAGCGCTAGAATCTGTTGCATATCTAAAAGAAGTTGATGCACTTGCTCAAACTGCTTATGATATTGATTTTGCGCTTCCTGATTCACCTCCTGCCCCTTCAGTTTCAGCATCTTCTCTTGAAGATTCTATTTTGTTAACTTGGGAAGGAAATGCCGAAGGATATTTAGCAACCAGTGAGGTTGATCTTGATGCAAGTGGAAACCCAACAGACTTTGTGTTTGAGGGATATAACGTGTATCAATACGAAACTGCACAAGGTGCTGGTAAATCAAAGAGAATTGCAACTTATGACGTGATCAACGGTGTTACCGAAATTTATGATAACGTCTTTAGTGCAGAACTTGGTGAAACCATTAATATTAGAACCCAGTTTGGTTCCGATAGTGGTTTAGCGAGACATCACTCCATTACCAAAGATGCGTTGAATGCAAATTCAAGATTGATTACCAATAGAAGTTATTATTTTGCAGTAACTGCTTATGGATATAATGCAAATGGTATTCCAAAAACCCTAGAAAGTAATCCAGTATATATTACTGTGAGACCTGAGGTTCCAAATACCTTTAGCATGGGTGAAAACACTGCTAGCTCAGGAGACACTGTTTCAGCAGCTCACGATGGACCTTCTGGAGGTTCTGTGACTGCAGTAGTAGTGAACCCATCAGCCCTAACTGGTGATTCATATGCTGTTACTTTTGATGACTATTTAGATGGTTATGCAGTAACCAACTGGTCTTTAACTAACACTACAACTGGCGCTGTGCTTGTTGCAAACAACCCAGTCGTTGGTGGTGTTAATGGATTAACTGGAGACAATGTAGGTGCTGGTGCAACTCCAATTGTTGATGGTATCCAAGTACAAGTTGAAGGACCTCAGCCTTCTACCATTACTGATATTCAGGAGTGGACAGCTGGCTGGAAAGAAAACGCTGAACTTAGAGATCCAGCAGTTTCATATGTTCCATGGTACAGTTTAGGTACTACTGGATATATTATTGAAAATAGAGCTGGTGAAATTAATGTTGGCGGATATGCTAGAGACTTTGACAGATTTGAATACTGGCAAGGTGATGATATCGAGTTTGACTTTAGTCATCCATCATTGGGCTGGAATTACGCTTCAAATAATGTTGAAAGCTATGTTCCTTTCACTATGTATCGACACAATTTTGTTGAAGGTGAAAAACAACCAATGTTTGCTGCATTCTATGATGCTGATGGCGATGACACTTTTGCCATTGTCTATGATGCTGATGACGTTCCTTTTTGGGAAGGTCCAATATTCCATTCTCCAGGTTGGGATCCAATTTATGGTTATGTATCATTTGATACTACTGGAGACGGTGTAGTAGACTGGTATGATACTTCTGACGCTAATGGCGATGGAGTATATGACAGTGATGCTCAATATATTGTTGATAACAACGCCTTTGTTTCAGGTGGTTGTGGATGGGGTGCTTGGTCACCTGCTGCAAACCCTGATCACTACTCAGAGGAGTGGGGTTGTCCAGGTGCTTACTTGGGTAATGGCGCATATGTTGAATATCCTTTCATGACAGCTACCATGTTTACTGACTATTTAGGATATGGTGTTTTACCTGATGAAGCCGGTATTGCTACGAACGCTTATCAAGCTGCAAACTGGACTGGTGCAAGTTCTGTTGTTTTCCAAACAGCAAAACCAAACTCATCAGCTGACACCTTTACATTTAGCACAGCAGGTTTAACTGTTGTTTCAAACGACTATGATGCTGACCGCATTTCTGTATGGCCAAATCCATACTATGGCTACAATCCAGAAGAAAGAGACGCTCTAGATCGTAGAGTGATGTTTAGTCATCTACCTACTGAAGGTCCTGCTACGATTCGTATCTTTGCTTTGGATGGTACTTTAGTTAGAACCATACATCACAATGATACCGGTTCACAGCATGCTACATGGGATATGAAGAACAATTTTGAACTTCCTGTTGCTAGCGGAATGTATATTGCGCACGTAGAGACTAACCACGGCGAAAAAGTCCTGAAGTTAGCTGTAATTCAACCAGAACAACGTCTTGACGTTTATTAAGGAAAAAGGAGAAATAAAAATGAAAAATACATTTAAAATCTTCCTTGGATGCGCAGTGCTGTTTTCAGCGATTACTGCTGGTACCGTTCGTTCACAAGGTACCGCAGGCGCAGCTCAGTTGTTAATTCCAGTTGGAACTTCAACTGTAGCCTTAAGCGGATCAAACGTTGCAACAGTTGCTGGAGTCGATGCATTATGGACTAATGTAGCGGGTCTTGCAAGACACAACTCTGGTTTCCAAGGAACCGTTTCTACCACCTCATATATTGCTGATATTGATGTGACATATGCAGGTATGGTAGTAAGCATGGGAGAAACCGGAACTTTCGGTATGACTATTAAAGCGTTAGACTTTGGAGATATTCCAAAAACTACTGCTTTTGCACCAGAAGGTGACGGACAAACTTTCTCACCAAGTTTCTTTACTGCTACTGCAGGATTTGCGAAAGCATTTTCTGACAGAGTAAACGTAGGGGTTTCAGGAAAAATTATTTCTGAATCAATCGAAGAAACATCAGCTACTGGTTTAGCGATGGATGTCGGTGTTCAGTATCGTTTTCCTAACCAACCTCTTACATTTGGTGTAGCTATGAAAAACGTAGGTAGCAGAATGCACTACGATGGTATTAATCTTGACCAAGATATAGTTCCAGAAGAATCTGAATCTGGGTCATCAGCTGAATCATTTAGAATTGTTGCAGATAACTTCGCGTTACCAACAAGTCTAGACTTATCAGCTACTTATACCTTAATGAATAGCTTAGACTTAAGCACTACATTTACTAACCACTCATATCAGTCAAACACTTTGTCTGTTGGAGCTAAATACTCTTTAGGTTCAGCATGGTTGGGTGCTGCTACTGTTATGACTGTTGGTGACGACCAACAACCAACTGGTGTTTCTGATGCTGATTGGGATGAATGGAGCGGAACTAACTGGGGCGTATCAATGGGTGCTGGCGTAAGTCTTGACCTAGGTGATTATGTGATGCATATTTCATATGCAATGAGAACCGCTAATGAGTGGTTTGATGATCACAGCACCATGCAGTTTACTCTAGACTTTTAATAAGGTTTAGAATAAAAATAAAAAGGGGCTCTTATGAGCCCCTTTTTGTTTAAGAAGAAAATACTATAATTATTCTTTTACAAAGATTTTTTTAAGATTTAGATATAAGTTTGGACTTTGAACGTTCTGTCCCAAGTAATATCTGTCTGCATTGTTATCAAAATGCATTTCCCAATGCAAATGAGATCCTTTGCCGTTGTTTAGGGCGCCCGAGCTTGTTCCAGTGTTGCCAGCCTTTCCGATGACTTGCCCTCTATTTATAATCGCTCCCGGGAATACATCTTCGCTTATTTCTGAAAGGTGTGCATAAACTGTAATCACTCTAAATTCATCAACTACGGAATAGCCATGATCAATGACGACAGCCTTTCCTAAAAGAATGTTGCTGTAGATATCTTCGGGCGTTTTCCCAAGGACGGCAGAAGTTTTTAGATAACTGTTATAAATTTGAATGTCTACATCTTTATAGTCCTTATTGCTGCGAACCACTACTCCAGAAAAGGATGATTGGATAGGGTTTCCCATTGGTGCTGTAAAGTCTATTCCCATATGAATTCCACTTCTATATTCCCTCTTTGCGTTGGGAAGCAGGTTTTCCCACGTTGGAACTTCATACCCGGTTGATGGAATAAGAATTTTTTGCTTTAGACTAGAAATGTTTAAAGAATTTTTTTGATCAATAAAAAATAAAAGATCATCAAAAGGGTTAATTTCAGCCAATTTATTGTTTTTTAATGATATAGCGCATGATGTTAAAAAAAATGAGACTGCGACTACTATTAAGGCTTTATTTTTCATTTGGGATTATTTTAATTGGCATTACCCCATAATCTAGTAAGATTTTATTTAAGGTATAGTCTGATTTATTAATATAGACTTGTATGCTGGAACTGTTAAGTATTAAGTAGTTCATATTTAGTTTATTTTCATCCATATCGAAATCACCTTCTTTTTTAATATCTAGCCGGAAAAGCATGGTTTGAGCTGAATCCTTATTTTCCGAATCGGGTGCTAACAAAAAACGATAAAGTATTTGTTGATTTTCAAACATCTCTTTGTCTTTTTCCCATTCGCCATCTACAATATCTTCACCATTTTGAAAGGTTTCTGTTTCAAGGAGCCACCTTAATAGATTGTTTTCTGAATATTTTAATTTTTCAAACGAAGGAGGAGATTTAAAGATAGCGGTCGCACCCTTAGAGTTGAGTGTCATGTGCTCATTGGTACTTATAATTTCAGCTACCGTAACATTAAAGATAGATTTCACAGTAAAATGATTATTCACTTTTTCTTGAGCGTAACATATAGAAATAAAAATGAGTAAAATAAAAGTACGAACTAGCGCTTTAAGTTTAGTCATTAAATAGACAAAACCCTGCTTGCCACTAAAAAATAAATTGTTACCCCAATTATGTCAACTGCGGTGGTGACAAATGGTCCTGTTGATATTGCGGGGTCATAACCAAATTTTTTAAGAAATATAGGAACAATTGCACCTATTCCTGCGGCAACAACCATTCCCGATAAAATACTTATCCCAACAACAATAGCAATGCCCTGAACGGCCTCGCCCGTTATCCAGTAAGAAAATCCACCAACCGCTAAACCATATAATATGCCCAGCAAGAAACCAACCCCAACTTCTTTTTTTATTACCGAGCTGGCATTTGAAAAATCGACCCTTCCTGTGGCAAGGCCTCGCACCACAATTGTAGACGACTGCATTCCAATGTTTCCGCTAACTCCAATAATTACTGGTATGAAAGCTGCCAACACAACAAGCTCTTGAAGCATAAAATCAAAGATCGATATAATCCATGCTGCACAGATACCCCCCAAGAGGCTTGCCAAAATCCAAGGCGCACGCATGTAGGCACTTTCAGATGTTTTTTTGAGAAGAATTTCTCTGTCCTTACCCACACCAGCCATTTGCAAAATATCTTCAGAGGCCTCCTCCCTAATAACATCCACCACGTCGTCAATGGTAACAATACCTAAAAATTTATTTTGTCTATTGACAACAGGAAGTGCTAAATAGTTGTATTGAGCTACCATTTTTGCAACCTCTTCTTGGTCGGTCTCTGTGGTTGCCGCATTAATGCTAGTAATCATAATATCTTTCAGTCTCTTGTTTTTATTTGAAGTCACAAGAGTTCTTAGCGATATAACTCCCACCAGCTTTTCTTTGTCGTCTAATACATATAAATAAAAAATTTTATCATTTTCAGGAAACTCTCTTAGTCTATCAATGCTCTCTTCCACAGTGGTTTTCTGATTGAGCGTAAATGTTTCTTTAGTCATAATACTACCCGCACTTTCGTCAGGATAGGACAAAAGCTCTTCAACCTCCTCCTGATCTTCAGCGTTTAGTTTTCCTAGCACCGCTTCTTTTTTTTCATCGTCTAATGCGCTGATAACAACAGCCTGGTCGTTGGTGTCAAGAACTCGACATATCTTCGCAATGCTTCCGGGACTTTCATTTTGGAGAACATTTTCAATAAGAGGAGAATCTAGCTCTTCTATTACTCTCGATTTATGAAGCGGGGTTGGACATAGTGAAAAAATGGTTCGCTGATCACTAGCAGAAAAAGTTCGCATAATAAGCGCCACATCCGCTTGGTGGGTTTTTAAAAGAATTTTTGTCAAATTAGCATGAGCTTTTCTTCTTAACAATCGTTGAAAAGTTGTTTTTAATATTGAAATTTCAGTTGAGAAGATTGCTTTTTTCATTGACCTATAATTTCTATAAATTAAACTTACTTTATGTTAGATTAAAGAGTATTTACATGTCAAAAATTACAAAACAATCAGAAAATTTTTCAAAATGGTATAACGAGGTAATCGTCCAGGCTGATTTAGCAGAGCACGGACCAGTAAAGGGGACAATGGTTATCAAGCCTTATGGATATTCGCTCTGGAATAATATTAAAAACGAGCTGGATAAACACATTGTAGAAAGCGGCCACGAAAACGCCTATTTTCCGCTTTTTATTCCAAAAAGTTTTCTAGAAAAAGAAGCTAAACACGTTGAGGGTTTTGCCAAAGAATGCGCTGTAGTTACCCACTCCAGGCTTTATGTTGACGGAGAGTCGTTAGAGGTGGATCCAGCTTCTAAACTGGAGGAGGAAGTGATAGTTCGACCAACTTCTGAAACAGTTATTTGGTCCATGTTTAAAAAATGGATTAATTCTTACAGAGATCTACCAATAAAAATCAACCAGTGGGCTAACGTTGTTAGGTGGGAAATGCGCACAAGACTTTTTTTAAGAACTTCAGAATTTTTGTGGCAAGAAGGGCACACAGCACACGCAAGCAAGGAAGAAGCAATGCAGGAAGCTCTTGACATTGTTCAAATTTACCAAAACCTTTTTGAGAATTTTTTGTCCATACCAGTCACTGTTGGTAGAAAATCTGAATCAGAGCGATTTGCTGGAGCTGAAGAAACCTTTACAATTGAAGCGATGATGAGAGACAAAAAGGCACTTCAAGCGGGAACATCACATTATTTGGGAACAAATTTTGGAGAAGCTTTTGGTGTTAAATTTCAAAATCAAGACAACAGAGAAGAGCCCGTTTATGCTACCAGTTGGGGTGTAAGCACACGAATGGTTGGAGCTCTAATTATGGCTCATGGTGATGAAATTGGATTGAGATTACCCCCAAAAGTAGCCCCTATTCAGGTGGTTATTGTGCCAATTTATCCCAAGACTGGAAGTGATACCCTAGAAAAATATGTCAAAGAAATTGAGGACCAGCTAACACAAATGTGTCTAAGGGTAAAAGTGGATGTCTCTGAAAACTCGCCCGGATTTAAATTCAACCACTGGGAAATACGAGGCGTTCCAATCAGAATTGAAG
Organism: Nitrosomonadales bacterium; assembly: GCA_038147655.1. Classification (GTDB taxonomy): domain Bacteria; phylum Pseudomonadota; class Gammaproteobacteria; order Burkholderiales; family Methylophilaceae; genus BACL14. Next base: position 2,994 of record JAYQUI010000022.1, on the reverse strand, counting down.
TTGGAATTAAAGAAGCCGAAGGTAACAGTATCACTTTATGTCGAAGAGACACATTAGAAAAAACAACAATTTCATTTAGCGAAATTGGTTCAGTCGCAGAAATGTTAAACAATATTCAAGAAAACCTATATCTCGAGGCAAAAACCTTTCTTTCTCAAAACACCACGGAAGCTCACACATATGCTGATCTTAAGGATGTAGTCGATAACAATGGGGGATTTGTAATTGCGCCCTGGGATGGAGACAGTGCTTCAGAAAAGAAAGTAAAAGACGACTGTGGCGCAACTATTCGTTGTATTTTGTCAGACGACTTAGACAGTGATTCAAAGTGCATTGTGACCAACAATCCAGCAAAACACAAGGTTGTTTTTGCAAAATCGTATTAAATTTTTTTTAGCTTTATTGCTAGCCTATCTTCTTTTTTACCCCGTAGAAGAAAGTCCAGAAAAATGGCACCCCCCATCACTAGATGAATCAAAAGAAAGATATTCGGTTCAAAATTATTACCTCCAAGACATTGAAGTTTTTGCAGAGCAGGACGGATATGGCCCAGAGTCTTCTGCTTTGGGAGAAGACGGCCACCTTTATTTTGGATTTTTAGATGGAAAGATTATTAAGTATAACCCAGAAAGCAATATAGCAGAACAAGTTTTTGCAAATACGAACGGACGAGTGTTGGGCCTTGAATTTGATAACGAACAAAACCTTATTGTTGCTGACGCTATTCATGGTCTTTTGTCTATTGACATCGAAGGGAACATTCAATCTTTAAGTACTCAGTCAGACGGATTGCCTTTTAAATTTACAGACGATGTATCAGTTTCTAAAAATGGGGATATATTTTTTACAGACGCCTCCTATAAATACGGCCACTTTGATAGAGAAAACGTAGATATTTGGATTCACAAGCCGCATGGAAGGGTTCTTAAATATTCTGCAAAAAACAAAGAAACCAATACTTTGCTGGATGGGCTCTATTTTGCTAATGGTATTGCTCTCAGCCCAAAGGAAGATTATTTGTTGGTGAGCGAAACGGCTTCTTATAGAATAGTAAAATATTGGCTGAAGGGGCCCAATAAAGGAAAAAATGAATATTTTGTTGAAAATCTTCCAGGATTTCCTGACAATATTGACTATAAAGATGGTTTGTTTTGGGTGGCGATCGTTGACTTTAGACAGCCCATTATTGAAAAACTGTCACCCCATCCTTTTATAAGAAAAATTATGCTTCGACTACCTGAGTCATTTCTTCCTTCACCAAAAATCAACAGCTGTATATTGGCATTTGCTGAGAATGGAGAGCTTGTCTTTAACCTGCAGGCGAAACCGGGAACAGCTTTTGGAAAAATTACCGATATTAATGAGCAAAACGGATTTTTATTTTTAGGTACTTTCGATGGACAGGGCTTTGGAAAAATCAAATCACCAAGATGAAAATTAAAACTCGAGCCATTGTCTTAAGGAAGACGCCTTTTCAGGAAAGCAGCTTAATTGTCAAATTGTTCACCAGAGAAAAAGGAAAAGATACATTTGTAATCAAGGGAGCCTTGAGACAAAAATCGCCAACAAAATCGTTTGTTCAGCCAGGAGAAGAAATAGAGATTGAGTATAATTATTTGTCTTCAAAGAAAATATTTCCTCTGTATACAATGCGATCAGCAAACGATTGGAGCAATGCCTTTTCAAACATAAAAACAACGATGCTTCTTTTCTGTTTTATAGAAATACTAGACAAGCTATATGACGAGAGAGAGGCCGACAAAGACACTTATGACGATTTGATTGCCTCTCTTTCTTTGTTAAACAAAAACAACAGCAGGACTAACGCTATCTTTTTTTGGTTTTTATTTAGGTCACTGAAAAGAGCGGGATATGATTTGAGTGAGGCCGATGACCATCCTGTTCTTCGGGGTAAAACAAAAGAAGAGGTTAAAGATTTTCATAACTTAGTAAAAAAAATAATTGAGACGAATAAAACCGAAGAGATCTTAAAAATGCATAAATCGTTTCAAAGGCTAAAACCTTTTGTTCCCGGGGCGATATCTTTGCACATTGGAAGCTTGGAGTCTGTTGCAATCACTAAAGAAATTTTTGCAGATTAAGCATTATTCCTCTACGCTAAAAACTTTTTCCCCGGGATATACCATTTTTAGCTTATTGCGCGCAACTTCTTCTAAATATTTTTCATCATAACTAAGAAGATCTCTTTCTTGCTTAGCTGAATCTATTTTTTCTCTGATTAAATTAATTTGGTACTGCGTTTGCTCTACCTCTTTTTTTAGTTTATAAAGCTCAATTAAGCCCTTGTCACTAAAAAAAATTAAAAAAAATGAACCGGCAGAAATGATAACAAAAAACAGGTTTGTGGTATTGATTTTTCTCACTTGAAGCCTATATATTTTTTACCACTAAAAACTTTTTTTCTTGGATAGGTTGCTCTTAGCTCTTCTTCGATTCTCAATAATTGATTGTATTTACCGGTTCTTTCCCCACGCACAACAGCGCCAGTTTTAATTTGTCCGCCCCCCATTGCAACGGAAAAATCGGCAAGAAAAGTGTCGACAGTTTCTCCCGAACGATGAGACACCATAAAGTGTAAATTATTTTCTTTACAAATTTTAATAGTTTCTTCTGTTTCTGAAAGGGTGCCAATTTGGTTGGGCTTTATTAAAACCGTATTTATGGCTTGAAGGTCAATAGCTTTTTGTGTTATCATCGGATTTGTTACAGTAAGGTCATCTCCTACAAGCTGTATTTTATTTCTTAGTCTTTTATTGAGAAGAGACCAACCGGCCCAATCATTTTCATCTAGCGGATCTTCTATTGAAATGATTGGATATTGCTTTACTAGCTTTTGATAATATTCTATCATCTCCTCGCTGGATAAAATCCTGTCCTCTGATTCTAAAATATATTTTTTGCCCCTATAAAAGGACGATGCAGCAACGTCAAGTGCAATCCCCACTTCTTTGGTTGGGCTATAGCCGGCAAGCC
>JAYQUI010000021.1:6172-16102 GCA_038147655.1 Nitrosomonadales bacterium | reverse complement strand
ACCGGTTGGAGCATGATGATGATCATGTTCGTGTGCTACTGTACTCATAATATTTTCCTCATAAAATATTTATTTAGTTTATCAAAGTTTATTTTCTTTCAGCTGATACGTCAGCTGCTTGAACCATATCTCCAGTATCATTACCCCAAGCGTTACGCTCATAAGTTGTTACTGCAGCAATATCTCCATCATTTAACTGTTCACCAAATGCAGGCATTAAGTTCTTACCATAAAGGATGTGAGTAATGTGTGTTTTTAAGTTCTCAGCTTTTGTAGCAATCTCACTGCCTGCAAGAGCTGGGAATACGCCTTGAACACCTTGACCGTTAGCTTGGTGGCAAGCCAAACAGTTAGCTTTGTAGACTGACTCGCCTTTAGTCATTAACTCTTCCATAGACATCTCTTTATTTGATGCCGCGGCAGCTGCTTCTTGTGATTGTTTTTTCTCTGCTACCCATGTTTTATATTCGTCCATGTAAACGGCTTTCACAACGATAGGCATATAGCCATGACCCTTACCACAGATCTCAGCACATTGACCTCGATATGTACCAGGCTCATTAATCATAGTCCAGTTGTCGTTAATGAAACCAGGAATTGCATCACGCTTCCATCCAAGATCTGGAACCCACCATGCATGAATCACGTCATTGGCTGTAGTTAAAATTCTAATTTTAGTATTTGTTGGTAAAACGAGTGGTTCATCTACATCCAATAAGTATTCAGGATGCTCCATTGGATTAACAGAATCATCACGTTGACTTAATTCAACGCTTTTCTCATCTAGGTTACTGTAAATTGTTAAATCGTCTTCAAGGTACTCATACTTCCATTTCCACTGGTAGCCTACTGCCTTAACTGTCAGGGCTGTATCGGATGTGTCATCCATTTCAATCAGAAGTTTAGTTGCAGGAATAGCAAGACCAATAATAATAATCAGAGGAATAGCTGTCCAAATAATTTCAACTGTTGTGCTGTGAGAAAATTTTGCAGGTTTCACACCTCTTGATTTTCTGTGGTGAAATATTGACCAGAACATGATACCGAACACTACGATACCGATGATTGTCACAACCCATAAGGACACCATGTGCATGTCATAGACTTTTTGGCTGATTGGTGTAACGCCCTCACGCATGTTAAGACCCCATTCAGCAAACACTGATAGAGGTAAAGTTACTAAAGCTAACGCTTGAATGAATTTTTTGAAAATACTTGTCATGCTTTCTCTCTTCGCAATACTTAATTAAATAAAAATAAAGATTTTTTTAACTGTGTAAATGTAACTAATTTGTAACATTGTTGTCAACCACTTCGTTCAAATGGTTTTGATTAAATTTTTTAACTTTTCTCGCTCTTCGTCAGTAACTCTTTGACCTAAAAAGATTTTTTTTCCATCTTTGATAAAATAAAAATTTGAGTGTTTTAGCCTGGTTGGAGGCTCATACTGAAAATTAGTCCAATTTCTTACTAATTCATACTCTTTAATTTTTTTTCTCATCACGAATCTGACTTTTATATTATGCGGACTAATTAAAATTTCCTCATAAAAAGTACTTTTTAGAGCTGTAATATAGAGTGCATAACCTAAAATTAAAAATTCAATCCCATAAAAAGGAATGGCCAAATATAAATTAACATAGGTTAAGGCAATCGCTATTAATAGAATGAAACAGCCAAAATAAAAATAGACCTTCTTAATAATGTCCCATGGCATGGCTGGATTAGGTCTAATAATTATTGATTGAGTGTCTTTCTGTTTATCAAATTTATTTTCAATCATCTAATGTATAATTTTGTGAAATGGTGCCGGGAGCGAGAATCGAACTCGCACGCTGTCGCCAGCGCGGGATTTTGAATCCCGTGCGTCTACCAGTTCCGCCATCCCGGCAGAATGGAAATTATAACAAGCTTTTATTAAATGAATATAGAAGAATTTAATTACACACTGCCCGAAGAATTAATCGCACAACACCCTACAGATAAAAGGTCCGATAGTCGATTACTGCAACTCAATCCGAATACTGAAGAAATTATTGATAATAATTTTACAAATTTTTTATCTCTTATTAATCAAAATGACCTCCTCATTTTTAATGATACAAAAGTAATTAAAGCTCGGATCCATGGTCATAAAAAAAGTGGCGGCAAGGTCGAAGTATTAATCGAAAAAATAATCAATCAAAATTCATTTGTTGGTCATATTGGAACATCCAAAAAAATCATTGCTGGATTAGAAATTTTGGTGGGTAATTTTAAACTTACGGTAAAGGATCGAGAAGAAAATATGTTTATCATCGAGACCGATGATGATATTTTTAACATCATCGACCGTCATGGAAAGCTTCCCCTGCCCCCATACATTAGTAGAGATACCGAGGATTTTGATGATGATCGTTACCAAACTGTTTTTGCTAAACATGATGGCGCTATAGCTGCGCCAACGGCCGGTCTTCATTTTGATGATCAATTTTTTTTAGAATTATCAAAACAAAACTTTAACTTTAGCTTCATCACGCTTCATGTTGGTTCTGGAACATTTCAGCCTGTTCGTAATTCAAATATAACTGACCATAAAATGCATTCGGAAGAGTTCATGATCAGTCAAGATGTATATGATCGCATAGAGCAAACAAAAAAAAATGGCGGGCGAATCATTGCGATTGGAACAACTGTTTTGAGGGCACTGGAATCGGCTTACGCCCAACCTAAGAAAAACTCGAACTTTCAAAAAACTAATATTTTTATTTATCCAGGTTATCAATTTAAAATTGTCGATAGCTTATTCACCAATTTTCACTTGCCAAAGAGTACTTTAATTATGTTGGTCTCGGCATTCGCTGGTCATTCGTTTACAATGACAGCCTATGGACATGCTGTTCTGGAAAAGTACCGATTTTTCAGTTACGGTGATGCAATGTTTATTGAACAAAAATTAACCTCAGAAGACAAAAGAGAAACCTAATTTAAAGAAGAGAACTTTATATGAGAATCATCTACACCATTTTTTTTACACTTTTTATATCACTTAATATTCAAGCTGAAATACTGCCTGAAGCCAAATTAGAAATGAAAATTCCTCTAACTAAGGAACCGTCAACACGGCCTATGACGGTTGCTTATATTCCTGGTGAAAAAAAGTATTACGTTGCCGACGGGGGTTTATCACCTGTAGGGAATGAGCCTTTCTCAAAATCACAAGTTCATGTTTATGATGAAAAGGGAACCTACATCAAATCGTTTACCCCAGGTTTTGATAATCGTTCAATTTATTACAATGAAAATTCTAAAACTCTGGAGACAGTTACCTACAATGTATCGAGTGCAGCGGGATTTTTTCCAAATACAGGAATCTTCAAGCTTGAATTAGATGACAAGGGGTTACTAACGAACAAGTCTGACACTATATCAAGATTTTCAGAAACTTTTGGTAGTGCTGGGACCATGCCTACTTATGATGCCAAAAATAATCAGTACTTTGCCAAGCAAGAAAAAAGCAACATTGTTAGAGTTATAGATGGGACTTCGAATGACATTAAAAAAGAAATTGCTCTCGATTTTTCTGCTGCAGAAGTTGAGCACCATGATGTGACTGACCACTATGCTGCATTTACAAATGTTCCTGGGCACGAACTCATTTTACTTGACGTAGACCACAAAAGATTTTTGATATTCAATTTAGATGGAAAACTAGTCGGAACTTCTGAGCTTGCAAAGGATTTGAAAATTAGAGCAAAAAATCATTTCAATGGATTAGGATATACAAATAACGGCTTGTTCTTTTTATACATTGACTCTGAAGGTGAATTTGGGACTTATCACGCATACAGGGTCCTGAATTAGCCTTATATTTTTGATTTTATAAATTGAATAAGATCTGGAACATTGATCATTTCCGGATTTGACTCTGTTCTAGATTTAAATTCCACTTTGTTTTCATTAAGGCTTTTTTCGCCTATCACTAATCTATTTGGCATGCCTATCAAATCAGATTCTGCAAACATAATTCCTGGACGCGCATCACGATCATCTAGAATGACATCAATACCACTTTCCAATAATTCTTCATAAATTTTATTAGCCTGAGTTCTGACATTGTCATTTTTATGATACCCAATTGGTACAATAATCAATTCAAAAGGAGCAATACTTTTTGGCAAGATAATGCCATTCTCATCATTATTTTGCTCGATAGCTGCAGCTACAATTCTTGACACACCAATTCCATAACATCCCATCGTCATGGTTTGAGATTTACCTTCTTCATTAAGAATTGAGGCTTGCATAGATTCAGAGTATTTCTTTCCTAGTTGAAAGATATGACCTACCTCAATTCCTCTGCAAAATTTAAGCTTACCAGATTCATCAGGGCTGAGATCTCCCTCTACCACATTTGTGATATCCACAAATTTTTCAGTATTACACAGTTGAAAATTTGTGAAATGATAATGTTCTTCGTTTGCTCCACAGACCATATTTTCCATTTCAATGATGGAGTGATCAAACAACTTTCTGATATGTTCATTCCCCTCAGGCCCAATAAATCCAGGAATTAAACCATGCTTTTTCAGCTCCTCATCTTTTGCCACCCTTAATCGGTTGCTACCGATTACTTTTTCTAGTTTAACCAGGTTAATTTCCCGATTGCCCGGCACAAAACAAATGGCCAGCTCATCATCGTGGTTAAAAACGACTGCTTTTAAAATACTTTGTGTATCTATTTTAAAAAACTCTTGAAGAGCCTCTATCGTTTTTATTTCAGGAGTGTGTACTTTTTCAGTAGTTACCTTATTTTCTTTGGATGCCTTTTTAAATATCGTTGATGCCTTTTCAATGTTGGCGGCATATTCAGATTGATCAGAATAAGCGATTACATCCTCTCCAGAATCAGCTAACACATGAAATTCATGTGATGCATCACCACCAATCGCTCCAGAGTCTGCAGCTACTGATCTAAATTGAAGACCAATTTTTGAAAAAATTCGATTGTAAGTTTCAAACATCAATTCATACATTTTCTGCAAACAATTTTCATTCGCGTGAAAGGAATAAGCATCTTTCATTAAAAATTCTCTGGCTCGCATTACACCAAAACGAGGACGAATTTCATCACGAAATTTTGTTTGGATCTGATAGAAATTGACAGGAAGTTGTTTATAACTATTAAGTTCTTTTCGGGCAATGTCGGTGATGACTTCTTCATGTGTCGGGCCAAAACAAAATTCATTCTCATGTCGATCATTTATTTTGAGCATTTGTGGACCAAATTGCTGCCATCGACCTGTTTCTTGCCATAGCTCTGCAGGCTGAATCGCTGGCATCAATAACTCTACCGCCCCAGAAGCATTCATTTCTTCTCTAATAATATTTTCAATTTTTCTTAACACTCTCAAGCCAATCGGCATCCATGTGTAGAGTCCTGAGCTCAATCTCTTAACATAGCCAGCTCGAACCATTAATTGATGACTTTTGAGTTCAGCATCTTGAGGAGCCTCTTTCAGGGTAGATATAAAGAATTGACTTGTTTTCATAGATTTAAACCGCCTTTAATGGCCTTCCATAGTTCTTTTTTTAATTCTGCATTTGTACACATTTTTTTTAATGAAGGTACTTGCAAAACGTCAGGGGATAAAGATTTAGCTTCATCAGACAGTAAAATTTTAACAGAATCCTTAAACGGTTCTGACAAAATTCCAGAAACACTCATGTTCTGTAATTTAAGTAAGCCTATTCCTTTCAAAAACAAGTTAATACTTCTCATTAAGGATGTACTCTCTGTATCTTGTTCTGGAATATCATAAATCATTAATAGTGTTTTGTTATCAACCTCCAGGACGGCGCAATGATAATTCTTTTCTTTAACTTTTGGGGATGAATCATCGAGCGTATCAAACTTAGATTGATACATTTCAAAAACGTTTAGCAACTCAAGCTCTTCTAACTGATCGCGCTCATTAAAAATCATGACAAATCTCTTCCCATAATAATGGCATCCTCATAACCCTTTTTGGTCAGGTAATAATTTGGGCGAACTCCAATCTCATTAAAATCAAATTTTTTGTACAAACTGATGGCCGGTATATTTGAAGTTCTAACTTCTAAAAAAATGTGTTTGATACTTTTATTATTGCATTCACCAATGAGTGCGTCCATTAACTTTGTGGCAACTTGGTTATTTCGCATACTTTTTGTTACGCCAATATTTAAGATTTCACACTCTTGTTGAATGAGTCTTGCCACAATAAAACCAACGATAGTTTTATTTAAGAAAAATAGTTTAAAGAAATGCTTAGCTAATATCGAGTCTTGAAAATTTTTTAAGCTCCATAACTCAACCTCATTTTCTTGTTCGATCTCATGAATTTCATTCAAATCTTCATCTTTTGGATCTTGCATGAATTCCATTATTTATTTTCTTTCGTCAATGGTTTGCGCCACCTTGTTTCGGACATAAATAGGCTGAATTCCATCAAAGGAAAATTTGTCTGGTAGCCGATCCAATGCAATAGAAGCCATGAAGCTAGCCATATTTTTTTTTACATCTTGTTGTTCTAAAGTATAAGACTTATATCTATCATTGAAGTGATCTTTAAATATTTCATAACCTGAGCCAATAACTGAAAATCTATTAGCAATTTCATCAGGCGTGTTAGGTAATTTATCTGGTGCAGCTACTATAGGTTCTGAAAGAGGAATGATATTTTTATCATCGCTTCTTTTAAAGAACTGCAAATAGACTTCATCCATTCTCGCGTCAATGGTCGATAAAATATAATCTGACTCTGCCATTGATGCAATTGTTTCTAATGAACTAATTCCTATTAAAGGAATTTTGTAAGAATAAGCCATTCCATATGCAACGCCACAAGCTATTCTAATACCAGTGAATGAGCCAGGACCTGCAGAAAATGCGATCACATCTAAATCTTTAATGGCGATATTTACTTTTTTTAAAATTTTTTGTATTTCGCTCAAGGCAACTGAGGAATGAGTCATACCGGCGTTGAATTCAATATTTTCTTTTACATCTGAATGAATGAGGCATAGAGAAAATTTTGTAGAAGATGTGTCAATTGCTAATAGATTCAACGAAGTTCCTCAATAAAATTTAAAACCTGATTATAATCCTCCACCAATTGAAAAGGGGGTAAGGATTTTAAAATTTGTTTTCCGTAATATTTTTTTTGAATTCTGTTATCACCGAGTATCGCCACACCCTTATCAGAAAAATTTCTTATTAGCCGACCCATCCCCTGCTTCATCAATAAGGTTGTCATTGGAATTTGAGATTTCATAAAAAAATTTTTTTCATTCAATAAATTTATTTTTGCATCCACGATAGGGTCATCGGGTGATTTAAACGGTAGCTTATCAATAATTAATAGGGTTAAGTTATCCCCTATGAGATCAATACCTTCCCAGAAAGAAAAAGATCCGATCAAGACAGAATTTTGGCTATTTTTAAATTCCTCAATTAATAATTGATTTGGCAACATTCCCTGTCTTAATATGTTTAAGGTATCCACGTTTCTGTTGTTAATAAACTCGAACTGATTGGCTACTTGCTCAACACCATTTAATGAGGTTGTTAAGAATAATGTTCTCCCTTTATTTAATTTTATCGCTGGGTAGACATAATCGACCAAGGATGAAAAAAAATCTTTTTCATTGGGGTTCGGTAAACCCATGGGAATATGTAACAAAGCATTTTTCTCATAGTTAAAGGGACTTTCAAAGACTCTTGTTTCTATGTCTTTCAATCCTGTTAAATCTTTAAAATAATCAAAATTGTTATTGGTCGTCATTGTTGCCGAGGTAAATACCATCGAGTCACTGGTGGCTGTTGTTTTTGAAAAAATTCCTTTGACATCAATTGGGGTGATATGAATAGAGATGGAGTTATTAAACTTTTCCAACCAAAGTGCATTTTTTTTCTCTGAGGGATTAATGATATTTTTTAAAAGCTCAAAAAAATTATTAAGCTCCTTGATTGAAGCATCTATATCTTTATTAATAAAGCCCGGTTCTTTAATCGCATTAGTGAGCTCCTCAAGGTTATTCATAATTTCAATTAAGTGGTCTTTGAATGCTGTCAATTGACTGAGTTTATACAAAGAAATTTTTTGCGGTTCATCTTTGACCAAATCTAGGAGCTGGGATATTGAAAAATTATATCGATTGAAAATCATCGAAAATTTTTCTAAGCCAATAACTGAATTTTTTAAATGATTAATGAGATCATCAAGAACACGATTCAATTTTAGGGATGAAAATATTTTGCTGGAGTACAACATTGCTAGATCAATTAAATTGTGCGCCTCATCAAAGACAATGACATCTGACTTTGGTAATAAGTTATTAGCATCATCATTTTCATTAAAAAAATCTGAAAAAAATAAGTGATGATTAACTACAATCACCTCAGCAGAATGAGCTCTCCTCCTTGCTTTGTTTACAAAACAATCATTGCTAAACTTGCAATCGCCAAAGAGACAATTCTCACTCGTTGATGTGACGGCATGAATTATATTCCCTGAAAAATTTTTTTTTAATTCAGCCACATCGCCGGTAATAGTTTTTTTTAAAAAACCTTCAATATCAGAAAATGTTGAAGCATCAGCTTTTGAAAAAAACATCTTGCTATGATTGTTGATTCGATGATGACACAGATAATTTGACCGTCCTTTTAATATAGAAACATTGAAATTGAGCTTCAATGCTTTTTGAAGGATTGGAAAATCTTTCTCTAATAATTGCTCTTGAAGGTTCTTTGTTGCTGTAGAGATAATAATTTTTTTATTTTGGCGCACCAGCGGTAATAAATAGCCCAAGGTCTTACCTATGCCAGTTCCAGCCTCTATGACCACTGTTTTTTTTAATGTAACTGATTCGTCGATGAACTGAGCCATTTGAACCTGACCATCTCTTTTTTGATAGTTAGTAAGATGGCTGGCCAATGGACCTTTTTCATCAAAAAAATGATCGAAAAAGTTTGGTTTATCTGACATTATCTACATGGCCCAAACTTCTATCTGGATCGATCAAATCTCGTATTCTTTGTTTAATAATGGCGACATCAATAAAACCATTTTCCTCTTTTCTTGAGAAGATTAAACTTTGATTACAAGTAATATCAAAAACACCCGATTCTGAAGGAACTAACGTTACAGATGATAAGTCGGATTCGAAAGTGCTTAATAATTCCTGAGATATCCATGAGGCTCTAGATAACCATTTACATTTAGGGCAAAACTTGATTTCGATGTAATGTTTTTTTTGCATAAGTAGTCAATTTTTCGTCAGAGATCTGATGTAATATTGTACATGTTTAAAGTTAGTCATCTATTTAAGGTTTGGTATGAAAAATAAATTTAAGAGTCTTACTCTCATTGCTTTCGGACTTGTCTTCGGTATTTTAATCAGTGTTAACTTATCTGTGTTTGCTGATAAAAAGAGTGAGGCTAAAAAGCTTCCCGTTGAAGATTTAAGAATTTTTGCTGAGGTATTTGGCAAAATTAAAGCGGACTATGTCGAAGAGGTTGAGGATAAACAACTATTAACTGAGGCGCTAAATGGAATGTTAGCTGGACTTGACCCTCATTCTACCTTTCTTGATCAAGATCACTTTAAGGAAATGCAACAAGGAACAGCAGGAGAATTTGGTGGGCTAGGAATTGAAGTGGGCATGGAAGATGGTTTTGTTAAGGTTATATCCCCGATTGAAGATACTCCAGCATTCAAAGCTGGTTTGCAAAGCGGGGATCTTATAATTAAGTTAGATGACAAATCAACAAAAGGAATGTCCTTAAATGATGCAGTGAAGATAATGAGAGGTAAACCGGGCACTTCATTAAATGTTCAGATTTTAAGAAAGGGGCAAGACACACCTTTTGATGTAAAAATTACTCGCGCACAAATTAAAAGCCAAAG
>JAYQUI010000021.1:0-6072 GCA_038147655.1 Nitrosomonadales bacterium | reverse complement strand
GGCAAGACACACCTTTTGATGTAAAAATTACTCGCGCACAAATTAAAAGCCAAAGCGTCAAAGCTAAATTAATTCAGGAAGATTATGGGTACATCCGTGTAACACAATTCCAAGAAAGAACCGGTGAGGATGTTGCCAAATCCATCAATAAACTTTTTGATGAAAACAAAAAGCCATTAAATGGCCTTGTGCTCGATATGCGAAATAATCCTGGTGGGCTTCTTAATGCTGCGGTGGCGGTTTCAGCAGCTTTCATCCCTGAGGGTGAGCTTGTTGTTTATACTGAAGGCCGAGCTAGAGATTCAAAAATGCACTTAACCGCGATTCCTGAAAATTTTATTCGTGACCCAAAAAATAACTACATTGAAAAGCTACCAAGTGAAATTAAAAAGACTCCTTTAGTAGTCCTTGTAAATAATGGTTCTGCATCTGCATCTGAGATTGTTGCCGGAGCCCTCCAAGATCACAAAAGAGCATTGATTGTTGGTACAAAAAGCTTTGGTAAAGGTTCGGTACAAAGTATTTTACCGATGAATAATGGGACAGCAATCAAACTCACCACTGCTAGGTACTTTACTCCTAATGGTCGTTCAATTCAGGCTAAAGGTATTGACCCTGACATTGTTGTTGAAGATGGCTTTAGTGGTTTAATGTCTCGCGAAGCTGATTTAAGCCACCACTTGTCTAACCCAGAAGACAAAGATTCAAAGGATGAGAGTGCGAATTCAAAAGAACTTGAAAATGATGAAAAACAAAAAACATCAACTAAGGCTGATGATGGAGGAGAAGCTCTGAAAAGCTTTAAACCAATCGAGTTTGGTACAGCTGAAGATAAGCAATTTCAAGAAGCTTTGAACATCTTAAAAGGTATAGATATTTATAAGAAAATTAATTAATCCATGATTGATAAGATAATTTCTGAAGTTGATTTTGCCTTAAAGCTTTTTACTGTGCCACAAAAAGGTTTAAGAACCTCCCCTTCAGAGAAGGTTTCGAACAGCAATCATGAGCTTTCTAATGATGACATAAAAAAAACTGCTCGACTGATGAGAGTCAACCACACCGGCGAAGTTTGTGCACAAGCCCTTTACAGAGGCCAACTGTTTTTTAATTCTGATGAAGTCACTGGAAAAGCTTTAAAGCATGCCGCCTTTGAAGAGATTGATCACCTCAATTGGTGTGAACAACGTATAGAGGAATTGGGAGGAAAGACAAGTTATCTCAATACAATATTTTATATTAGCTCTTTTAGTCTTGGGGCTATTGCAGGAAAAATTGATAATAAATTTAATTTAGGTTTTCTTGAGGAAACTGAAAAACAAGTCACCACACATCTAGAAGGGCACATAAAAAAAATATCAAAAAATGATAAAAAAACCCATGCTATTTTAGAACAAATGAAATATGATGAGCAGTGTCATCAGAAAACAGCCAAATCACTTGGCTCAAAAGAGCTTCCAAGCTTTTTTCAGAAAATAATGAATGCAATTTCTAAGCTGATGACTAAAACAACCTATTGGATTTAAATTAATGCAAAAATTTAAAGAAATATTAGAAACGCTCAACTCCGCAGATCACATTAAAGAAATTCAGTTGTTTCATGATGAACAGCTTCACGGGGTGATTAAGAGCAAACCAGGCTCAATGGGTTCTATTAAAGTGTATTACCACTTATATGAAACTTTTGGCGAAATCAACAGTGATGCTGCCATGGAGGGGATTGATCTATACGCTGAACATACCGAGGATGCTCAAAATAATCCAGGGAAACACCCTAATATCGATAGGTTACTCGACGTTATTGATTCTGATATTATCCTACAAGTAAAAATTATTGAAAATTAATTTTTCAAGCCGCAATAATTTCATACCCATGCGTTATATTTACACTCTTACTGAGCATTATTGATGCCGAACAATACTTAGTGGCAGACAACTCAATTGCACGAGCTACCTTTTTTTCATCTAAATCTTTTCCAGTAACTTTGAAGTGAATGTGAATGTCCGTAAATACCTTTGGAACTGACTCTGCTCGCTTTGATGAAATGACTGCCTGACAGGCGGTCACGTCTTGTCGTGATTTTTTTAAAATAGTCACCACATCAAATGATGTACAACCCCCCATGCCAGATTACAGAACATCCATTGGCCTCATGCCCAGGTCTTTTCCTCCAAGATCCTGAGGACCATCCATTAACAAACTATGGTGAGATTCAGATTCAGCCTTAAAACAAACATCTTGTTCCCAAGTTACGGTCAAATTCATCTTAATTTAACCCTAGCAATTCAACATCAAAAATTAAATCACTATTCGGTGGAATGACCCCTCCTGCACCTCTTGATCCATATCCTAAATCTGATGGAATAATAATTGTTCTTTTGCCACCAATTTTCATACCTTGTACCCCGATATCCCAACCTTTAATGACTTGCCCTATGCCTAAAGTGAATTCTAGTGGGTCATTTCGATCAAGTGAACTATCAAATTTTTCACCTTTATTATCCTTTTTATTTACATCATATAACCACCCTGTGTAATGAACTTTGACAATAAGTCCAGGCTCAGCTTCTCTTCCATCTCCGACCACATTATCAATGAGCTGTAATCCCTTGTCGTAGACCTTAGCAGATTCTTGTTCCATACTTTTTTCCTTATCTCCTATTAATTCAATTGAAAAAACTGATGACGTCATGATTAAAAAAATCAAAAAATAATATTTCATATAAATCCCTAATTAATTTTAATGTTGATACAAATAATCTAGGCTTTGTTCAATGAACTTTAAGAAGGATTGATATTGAGGTCCATTTAGTACGAATGTTACTATATATTCCTCGCCCTTGCTTGACTTCATAAAACCTGACAAAGCAAATACATTTTTAAGACGCCCAGTTTTAAGATGAGTTGCATTGGAAAAAGATTTTTCTTTAAACATAGTCTTTAATGTGCCATCGATACCTGCAATTGGAAGTGAGCTGATAATTTCTGATTTCCAGTCAGATTCTTCAATAAACGCCAAGACTTCTTGAAATAAAAAAGTATTAGCATGACTGCTTCGTGATAACCCCGCCCCATTCTCTATAAAAAATTCATTGGCATTGATTCCCTTCTTTTCAAACCAGCTTTTAAAATAAATATCGACGTTAAACTCATCAGCGTCAAACTTTGTCTTTTGTTTCATTGTAGTCAACGCAAGGTTTCTTGAAAATAGATTAAGGCTGTACTTATTCATCTGATACATCAACTGATTCAAAGGATCTGAAAAATGCTCATCTAGCAACACAAAACTATTTAATTCTTCATCAGTAAAGCCTTGCTTTTGTATTTCACCAGCAAATTCAATCTCCACCTCGTTTAAAATATTGCTGATGGCAACCTTCATGTATTTATCCTGATCCAATGCATTCAGGTATAGAGATTTATTTTTACAGTTCTTGCTAAAAGATCCATTAAGGCTGACCTGTATCGATTCATCAGTAAATATCACTTCAGGATGAATCTTGGACTTCCAATCCTCACACGCTTGCTTTGTTATCTTTAAATTATTAACAACTTCTATTCCCTCAATGAAAGGTTTGTTATAAAGGCTCACATTATCATCCTGATTCAAAAATTGAATCTCAATCGCCCCTGCTTCAATTAATAAGGACTTAGGTTGGACGTTATAAGCTCGGTAGCTTAAATCATCAATATATTCTGGGTTAGGTTGAAATTTAAAGTATGAATCATCTAAAAAGACATTGCCTGTAATTTGATTAATTCCTCTCGCTTTAAGTCTGTAAAAAATATCTTTTAAATTTTCAATTGATAGAGTTGGATCGCCCTCCCCTTTGATGATCAAATCTCCTGCAAGTGCATTCTCCTTGATTTGTTTGCTTGAGAAGAATAATGTTCGAAATTTAAAATCTGGGCCTAATTCATCAAGTGCAATGGTGGCAGTAACCAGCTTATTTACTGATGCAAAATTAAATGATTTATCAGCATCTTTACTCCATGATTCACCTGTTGAGATATTTTTTATAGAGTAAGCAAAATCTTGCGGATTAATTTTATTTTTAATGGCAAGTTCTTGAGAATATGCTGTTGTAACAAAAAAACTAATGATTAAAAGAAAACGTATCATTTAATATCCATCTGCAGTTTTTTAAATATTTTCTCTAAAACTTTTACTACAAATTTTATATCAGACAAAGTGCTTGTGTAAGGGGGCATAATGTAAACACATCTGCCAATCGGTCTGATTAACAATCCTTCCTCACGAGCTAAAGACTCAAATTTCATAGACTCCTGAGTTTCCGGTAAATCAAAACGCCAGATCATACCGATATTAAAAAAATTTCTAATATTATATTTTGTTAACTGCTTCATGATCTGATTAAACAGCTGAGACTTCTCATTTATCTTATCCACACTCAACTTTTTATTAAAATAATCTAGGGTTGCAATCGCTGCAGAACATGCAAGAGGGTTGCCAGTAAAACTATGAGAGTGCAGAAAGTTTTTCTCAACATCTGGGTTTAAAAACTCTTGATATATCTTTTTAGATACAAGAGTGGCTGCCAAGGGAAGATAACCTCCAGACAATCCTTTTGATAAGCACATAATATCTGGTTTAATATTGGCATGCTGACATGCGAACATTTTGCCTGTACGGCCAAAACCAACTGCAATCTCATCTGCAATAAAATGAATATTAAGTTTAGAACATAATGCTCTTAATTTTTTCAAGTAAATGGGGTGGTAATAATTCATGCCTGAGGCACATTGAAGAATCGGCTCAATAATCAATCCTGCAATTGTTTTATGATGTTTATTTAAAATTACTTCTGCTTTTTTAAAACTTTCTAATGCAAACTTTTTAAGTTTTTTTTCAGATTCATAATTTTTTGGAGACACATTAGGAAGAATAATATTTTTATTTAACAAGGAATGATAATTCTTAGAAAAAATATCAACATCAGTCACAGATAAAGCTCCCAAGGTTTCGCCATGATAGCTATTTTCGAGTAGAGCAAATTTTGTTTTCTTCTGTCCCTTATTTTTCCAATAATGGTAACTCACTTTCAAAGCAACCTCAACCGCGCTAGATCCATCACTAGAATAAAAACAGTGATCCATATTTGCCAACGCATTGAGTCGTTTAGATAAATCAATTACAGGTTGATGGGTCATTCCTGACAACATTACATGCTCAATTTTATTAAGCTGGGTAGTGATATTTTTTTTTAAATAAGGGTTATTATGACCAAACAAATTTACCCACCATGAGCTAATGGCATCAAAATAATCTTTGCCATCCACTGACCTTAACCAGCTCTTGTTGCCTGACTCAATAGCAATTAAATTTTGATCATTGTACTGATCCATTCTTGAACATGGATGCCAGACATTTTCGATGCTCTCTTTGATTATTTTTCTATTGACCTTGCTCATTGTCTCTTAAGGGGCAGGATTCATTACTGATAAATGAATTTGTTCTATTTCATCTAATATGTCATCCGACAGCTCTATAGAATAACTTTTTACATTCTCTTTTAGCTGATGAAGCGATGTTGCTCCTAAAATGGTTGATGTCATGAACCATTGCGACCTAACAAAAGCAAGAGACATTTCTGTCAAAGATAGATGATGCTTCTTTGCCAATTGAGAATATTGTTTGACTGCATACCTGACTCCAGGCTTATCAAATCTTTTTGCATAACCTGGAAAAAGATTGACCCTGCCAACTGCTTTTTCATCATCAATATATTTACCTGTAAGATATCCAAAAGCTAAGGGCGAGTATGCTAAAAAACTCAGTTGTTCACGATATAAAATCTCACTTATACCAAACTCAGCAGTGCGATTTAATAGACTATAGCTATTTTGTAATGCACTTATAAGTGGTAATTTATGTTGTCTTGCGATTCTAATAAACTCCATTAAGCCCCACGGCTGTTCATTCGAGAGTGCAATTGTTCTAATTTTTCCTGAGTCAATTAATTTTGACAAAGTTGTAAGTTGATCACAAATACTCACCCAAGGAATTTGCTTACCATCCTTTTGATCTCCTTCTGGCTCGAATTTATATC
>JAYQUI010000020.1:0-16116 GCA_038147655.1 Nitrosomonadales bacterium | reverse complement strand
AAATCACACTCTTGTTAAATCAACTTTCATTCTCCAATGCTGATTTTAAAATTGACGTACAAAAAACAGAACCTGTAGCTTTAGGGATCGATCAAGTTAAATTTTTAATCAAAACATACAAAGGTGCTGATTTTTCTCCAATTGCAAAAACGGCCTCAGGTGGGGAGTTATCAAGAATAAGTTTAGCAATTAGAGTAGCCTCAGCAAAAAATACAAATGTTCCAGTGATGATTTTTGATGAGGTCGATGTTGGTATCGGGGGAGGCGTTGCGGAAGTGGTTGGGAATCTCTTAAATCAATTAGGGAGTCAACATCAAGTTTTTTCAATTACCCACTTAGCTCAAGTCGTATCAAAGGCCAACTTCCATTTTAAAGTGCATAAAGAAGAATCTGGAGAAACAGCGATTTCTAAAATATTTATTCTGAATGCTGAGGAAAGGATTAAAGAAACGGCCAGAATGATTGGTGGATTAGAAATTACTGAAACAACCTTGATGCATGCGAAAGAGCTGCTCAGCTAAATTACTTTTTGTATGGGCATGGTTTTTTGTTACAGTCTCCATACAGATACAATGAGTGATCAATAATCGTAAATCCATTATCTTCTGCAATTGTTTTTTGTCTTTTTTCAATTTCACTATCAACAAATTCAACAACGTGACCACATTGAAGGCAAACAATATGATCATGGTGAGATTCCTCATTTAACTCATAGACTGCCTTGCCACTTTCAAAATGGTGTTTTAATAGCAATCCGGCTTGTTCAAATTGGGTTAGTACTCTATAAATGGTGGCCAGTCCAATATCCTCGCCATTATTAATCATTATTTTGTAAATTTCTTCCGCAGAGAGATGTTTTTCACGGTTGTTCTCAAATATATTCAAAACTCGTAGACGAGGAATAGTTGCTTTTAAGCCTGTTTTTTTAAAATCAACATGGTCTTCCATAATTTTTCCAGACAATGAATTTATTTAATAATCATCATGGTATATTATTCAGGCTTAATGTTCAAAAATTTTATAAATCAATAAATGCGCTATCGACATCTTATATTTTTTCTCACTTTCATTTTTTTAACAGCCTGCTCAGTTAAAAGTCCAATAGATTATTTCGAGGCTAAGATATATAAATTAGACGTTCAGCAAGGAAATATTATTACAGCTGAAATGCTCATGGGCCTAAAGCCAGGTATGACCAGAGCACAAGTAAAATATGTCCTTGGAACTCCATTAATTCAAGATTCTTTTGATAAGGATAGATGGGATTATATTTATAAAATGATAAAGAATGATCAACTGATTGATCAAAGACATGTCATGCTTCGATTCGAGGATGATGAATTAATTGATGTTAAAGGAGATTTGATTCAATCAAATGATATATTGATTGGTGCTGAAACAGAAAAACAATCTAAAGTTATTACTCTTACAGAGGCTGACTACGAAGAACAAAAAAAGGATAAAAATTCTATACTTAGTCGACTTAAATTTTGGGAAGATGAAGCTGATCAAAAGACAGAGAAATCAACTGTAAAGATTTCGAAGGAGGAATTAGAAGAGGAGGAAAAAGATAGTAAATCTCTATTAAGCCGTCTTAAATTCTGGGAAAGTGAAACTGAAGATGGGTTGAAAAAAGATATGCAAGTTGAGAGAGAGTCTAAAGCCGTTGCAATCGAAGAAAAGTCTGTTGATGTAATTCAAGAAGAGAAGAACTTACCTACCAAGGAGGAGCCTCAGAAGATTATTTCAGAGCAAGATGATATTGATGTAGTTAATAGTAAAGAGGAAAAATATGCGATTGATGAAACTCAGTCGATGAGCTCATCGGTCAAGGACGATATAATAAAATCCTTACCCGATGAATCCGATCCCAAATATTTTGAGTTATTATTAGAAAAAATTGGTTTTTAATTATGAGTAAAATAAAAGTTATTATCCTTGGCGCCTCTGGCAAGATGGGGCAAATGTTAATTCAAGAAACCATTGACGATGATGAATTAATATTAGTTGGAGCGCATGATATTACAGGCAGTCATGCCATAGGAAAAGATGCCGGTTATTTTATTGGCAAAGAAACTGATGTTTTGATTCAAAACAATATTGATCATCTTCTATCTGAGTGTGATGTGATCATTGACTTTACTCGACCAGAAGGAACAATGGAATTTCTTAAAAAAGCATCGGACCATAAAACCTCTTATGTTATTGGAACAACAGGATTCAACCCATCGGAGTTGGATTTGATCCAACAGTACAGTCAACACATTCCAATTTGTATGGCTCCGAATATGAGCGTTGGTGTGAATGTCCTCATCTCTTTGGTTGAGAAAGCTGCTGAACTTCTTCCTGAATATGATTTTGAAGTGGTTGAGGCTCATCATAAACACAAAGTAGATGCGCCGTCAGGAACCGCCTTAAGGCTTGGTCAAGCGGCAGCTGATGGATTAAACATATCATTAGAAAAAAATGCGATCTACACACGACATGGCCGTGAAGAGAAAAGAAAGAATAATGAAATCGGTTTTTCTACCATTAGAGCTGGAGATATTGTTGGCGAACATACGGTGCTCATCGCTGGCAATGGTGAGAGAATCGAGTTGACTCATAAAGCTACCAGTCGTTTAAATTTTGCATCAGGCGCTTTAAAGGCAGCTAAGTTTGTCGCAAATCAAAAACCAAAAATATTTGATATGCAGGAAGTGTTAAATTTAAAATAAGTTAGATTTAATTAATCCAATTTATTGAACGACACCTAAATTTCTAATATAATTCAGAAGTTTGAAAGTTATTCTTTTAAACACCCCTAGATTAATTAACGCAGGAGTGTTCTTTGTCGGAAAAAATACCGGCTCTTCTAATCCTTAAAGATGGAACAAGGTTCCATGGCTCATCAATTGGCGCAAACACTTCTTCAGTTGGTGAAGTTGTATTTAATACTTCAATTACCGGCTACCAAGAAATTCTTACAGACCCATCTTATGCGGAACAGATTGTCACCTTAACCTATCCTCATATTGGGAACACTGGGACAAATAATGAAGATTATGAAAGTGACTTTCCTTATTGTAAAGGGTTGATTGTTCATAGCGTGTCACCATTGAGTTCAAACTTTAGGAATCAAAAAGACCTTGTTGTATTTTTAAAAGAACATAACATTCCCGCCATTACTGACTTAGATACCAGAAAATTAACTAGACACATTAGAAACAATGGAGCTCAGCCAGGATTAATTCTAATAGGTAAAGATCAAGACAATACCAGTATGTTAGATTCTTTCCCCGGATTGTCTGGCATGGATCTTGCAAAAGTCGTTTCAACAAAAAAACAATATGCTTTTAAAGAAGGGGAGTGGTCTTTAGGTGAAGGACACAAACACATTTCTGAAACACAATTCAAGGTTGTGGCATATGACTTTGGAATTAAAAAAAATATTTTGAGGATGCTAGCTTCTCGTGGAGCTGATTTAATTGTTGTTCCTGCTGAGACTGACTCTAAAGAAGTTTTAAAATTAAATCCTGATGGAATTTTTCTATCTAATGGACCCGGTGATCCAGAGCCATGCGAATATGCCATCAATAATATTAAAGAATTTTTAAAGCAATCCATTCCAATTTTCGGAATTTGTTTAGGACATCAATTGCTTTCATTAGCTCTTGGAGCGCAAACTAAAAAGATGAAATTTGGTCATCATGGCGCCAACCATCCTGTTCAAGATTTAAACTCAAAGAAAGTTTTTATTACCAGTCAAAATCACGGATTTACGGTTGATGAAAGTTCGTTGAATGATAATATTGTCGTAACTCATAAATCACTGTTTGATCAAACAATTCAAGGGATTGAGTCAAAAAATAAATTAGCTTTTAGTTTTCAGGGCCATCCAGAAGCTAGTCCTGGGCCTACCGAGATGGCTTATTTATTCGATCAGTTTTTTTCTAATATGCAAGCCCATAAAGGAGAGTTGATTGGCTAAAAGAGAAGATATTCAATCTATTCTAATTATTGGAGCTGGTCCGATCGTGATTGGTCAGGCATGTGAGTTTGATTATTCTGGAGCGCAGGCGTGTAAAGCATTAAAAGAAGAAGGTTATAGAGTAATTCTGGTTAATTCTAATCCAGCTACCATCATGACTGATCCTAATCTTGCAGATGCCACTTATATTGAGCCAATTCAATGGGAGATTGTTGAAAAGATCATTGTCAAAGAAAATCCCGATGCAATATTGCCCACCATGGGAGGTCAGACTGCATTGAATTGCGCCCTTGATCTAGATCGGCATGGGATTTTAGAAAAGTACAATGTAGAACTTATTGGTGCTTCAAAACAAGCGATCGATAAAGCTGAAGACCGTCAATTGTTTAAAGAAGCTATGAATAAAATTGGTCTATCTTCTGCTCGATCTGCAATAGCTCATAGCATGGAAGAAGCTCATCAGGTTCAGGCTTCCATAGGATATCCTGTCATTATCAGACCATCTTTTACTATGGGTGGCAGTGGGGGAGGTATTGCCTACAATAAGGATGAATTTATTGAAATCTGCGAGCGTGGGTTAGATGCATCACCAACCAATGAACTTCTGATTGAAGAGTCCTTATTGGGTTGGAAAGAATATGAAATGGAAGTTGTCAGAGATAAAAATGATAACTGCATTATTATCTGCTCCATTGAAAATCTCGATCCTATGGGTGTTCACACGGGTGACTCGATTACTGTTGCTCCAGCTCAAACTCTCACGGATAAAGAGTATCAAATCATGCGATCTGCCTCTATTGCAGTTCTTAGAGAAATTGGAGTAGATACAGGCGGATCAAATGTTCAATTTGCTATCAATCCTATAGATGGTCGGATGGTGGTGATTGAGATGAACCCACGAGTATCTCGTTCTTCGGCCTTAGCATCCAAGGCAACTGGTTTCCCTATTGCTAAAATTGCTGCAAAGTTAGCGGTTGGTTATACGTTGGATGAATTAAAGAATGATATTACTGGAGGCCAAACGCCAGCATCATTTGAACCAACCATAGACTATGTTGTAACCAAAATACCACGCTTTGCTTTTGAAAAGTTTCCTAAAGCAGATAGTCATCTGACGACACAAATGAAGTCTGTTGGCGAGGTCATGGCTATTGGCAGAACGTTTCAGGAATCATTTCAGAAAGCATTAAGAGGGTTAGAAATTGGAGTTGACGGTCTTGATTCAACGACTGATGATAAAGATTTAATCATTAAAGAACTGAGACAGCCTGGGCCGGAAAGAATTTGGTATTTGGCTGATGGGTTTAGACTAGGGATGACGGTTGAAGAAATTCACGAGCAATCAAAAATTGATCCATGGTTTTTAATTCAAATACAAGAAATTATTAATTTAGAAAAAGACCTTCAAAATAAAGTCTTAGATTCTATAGATCCTCAATCTTTAAAAGAATTAAAAAAGAAAGGTTTTTCAGATGCCCGATTGTCACATTTATTGAATACCACGCAATCAGCAATTCGATCCTTTCGTGAACAGCATCATATTCGACCTATATATAAAAGAGTAGATACTTGTGCCGCTGAATTTGAGACATCAACAGCATATATGTATTCCAGTTACGATGAAGAGTGCGAGGCTTTACCGAGCAAAAACAAAAAAGTTATGATCCTTGGCGGCGGACCAAATCGAATTGGCCAGGGTATCGAATTTGATTATTGTTGTGTTCATGCATCCTATGCTTTAAAGGAGGAAGGATACGAAACAATCATGGTTAATTGTAACCCAGAGACTGTTTCTACAGACTATGATACTTCGGATCGTTTGTATTTTGAGCCGGTAACCCTTGAAGATGTTTTAGAAATTATTCATATTGAAAATCCAGATGGGGTCATTGTCCAATATGGAGGACAAACACCTCTGAAGCTTGCCAAGGGCCTTGAAGCGGCTGGAGTAAAGATTATTGGAACGACACCAGAGGACATTGATGTTGCTGAGGATAGAGAAAGATTCCAAAAGATACTCTTTCACTTAAACTTAAATCAGCCTCCAAACCGAACCGCAAGAACCCCGGAAGAAGCCATTCAGCTGGCTGCTGAAATAGGATATCCATTGGTGGTAAGACCAAGTTATGTTCTTGGCGGTCGAGCAATGGAAATTGTCCATGAAGAATCAGATTTACAAAGATACATGACTGAGGCAGTCAAAGTCTCTCATGAATCTCCAGTCTTGCTTGATCGATTTTTAAACGATGCTCAAGAAATTGATGTGGATGCGATATCAGATGGTGAGGATGTTGTTGTTGGTGGGATTATGCAACACATCGAGCAAGCCGGTGTCCACTCTGGCGACTCCGCATGCTCACTTCCTCCATTTGATTTGAGTGAAAAGATCCAAAAAGATTTAATTAAACAGACGAAAATGCTTGCTAAGGCACTTAAAGTTAATGGCTTGATGAATATCCAATTTGCCATCCAAGGAGATACAATTTACATTCTTGAAGTCAACCCTAGAGCTTCAAGAACAGTTCCATTTGTGTCAAAGGCGATTGGAAAACCTCTTGCCAAGATTGCGGCCAAAGTTATGGTTGGGCAATCGCTCAAAAGTCAGAACTTTACTAAAGAAATTACCCCGCAATTTTACTCAGTCAAAGAGGCTGTTTTCCCCTTTATTAAATTTCCTGGCGTGGATACGATTCTAGGCCCAGAAATGAAATCAACGGGCGAAGTCATGGGGACTGGAGATACCTTTGCTGAAGCATTTATCAAATCTCAGTTAGGCGCAAGCACGACATTGCCTTTCAAAGGCAAAGCTTTCTTAAGTGTTCGCAAGGAAGATCATGAAAATATTATTGATATAGCACAAGCTCTGGCTAAATTAGGATTTGATCTAGTGGCCACAGATGGTACAGCGAGATCTATTCAAAGCCATGGCTTAATGGTCCAAAGAATCAACAAAGTAGCACAAGGTAGACCCCATATTGTTGACATGATTAAGAATAAAGAAATTGATTTTATTGTTAACATTACTGAGGATAAGAAAGCGATTGCCGATTCCTATACTATTAGACGCAATGCGTTGATGAATAAAGTAACTTACTATACGACATTAGCTGGCGCGAAGGCCGCATGTATAGGTATGTCTTTTGTGGATGAGCTTCAAGTGAATAGCCTACAAAGCTTGCATAAGTAATATTCAATCTTTAAAATCCAGATATACTTCAAAAGTATCAAATTTAGTTTTTAAATTATCTATTAAGGTTTATAAATGGCAGGTCAAATCCCAATGACGCGAATTGGTGTTGAGCGTTTAAAAGAAGAATTACATCAGTTAAAGAGTCAAGATCGCCCTAATATCATTCAGGCGATTGCTGAAGCTCGTGCGCAAGGAGATTTGTCAGAAAATGCGGAATATGAATCAGCCAAAGAGCGACAAGGTTTTATTGAAGGCCGCATTGCTGAGATTGAGGCCAAATTATCCAATGTGCAGATTATTGATCCCGCTTCACTGAATGCAGATGGCAAGTGTGTGTTTGGTGCCACCATTGAATTAGAGGATTTAGATGAAGAAAAATCATTCACCTATCAAATTGTTGGTGAGGATGAAGCGGATATCAAAGCAAACAAAATTTCAATCAGCTCACCGTTAGCAAGAGCATTAATTGGCAAAGAAGATGGCGATGTGGTTGAGGTGGAAACGCCTGGTGGGCAAAAAACATATGAAATCACCAACGTGAGTTACATTTAACTTTATGGGATATTTCCTTAAAATCTTTTTATCAATTTGGACTGGGTCGCTCTGGTGGATGATTATTGTAGCCAAGGTATTATTCGATAAAATTCCAACAGCTTTTTTAGCCGGAGTTGTTGCAGGGCAACTTTTTCATTACTTGAGTTATTTTAGTATAGGTATGTCTGTTTTGATTTTTTTCCATTTGTTTAAATATCATGGATGGTCCGTGATTAAATCTAGCCAGTTTTGGCTCATTTTATTTGTCGCTATTATTGTCCTGATAAATTTTTTTGGAATTCAGCCCACACTAGAAGCGCTTAAAATTAATGCACAACCCAAAGAAGTTATGGAAAGTATTTTTGCTGATCGCTTTGCTATGTGGCATGGCATCTCTAGCATCTCATTTTTGATTCAGACCATATTAGTCACTGTGCTAATGCTTAAGTGGCGTTAAATAGAGAATTTGCTTTCTTCGTCTTTTTGTTTAAAGATGACCGCCTGTTTGCCGATTAATTGAACGAACTCAGACTCTATCGCTTGACAGATTTCTTTTGCAATTTTTAATCGGTCTTCTTTTGTATCCGACTGAATTTGTATTTTGATTAACTCATGAAAATTTATAGTGTTGGTTATTTCAGAAATGACCTGATTTGTGATACCTTTTGAACCTACAGAGACTGTTGTTTTGAGATGGTGGGCTTCAGCTTTTAATGCTTTTATTTGTTTATTATTTAACATGATTTCTTAAAAAAAATAACATTGTATCAGACATGAAAAAAACAAGAACCAAAAAAAACTGGATTAAAGAGCATTTATCCGATGAATTTGTCAAGCGAGCTCAAAAAGATGGCTTTCGGTCTCGTGCTGCGTATAAATTTATTGAAATGAATGATAAATATCAATTAATACGTCCTAATGATCGAATTGTGGATTTGGGTTCAGCGCCCGGAAGCTGGTCTCAAGCAGTAAGCTCACTAATATCAAATAATGGAAAAATTTTTGCAATCGACTTATTGGCAATGGATGATGTTAAAAATACTACTTTTATTCAAGGTGATTTTCGCGAACTTTCCATATTACAAAAACTTGAAGAATTACTTGAAAATACAGCTGTAGACCTTGTAATTTCTGATATGGCCCCCAATATTAGTGGTATAAAAAGTCGCGATCAGGCCATGATTAACGATTTGAATGACTTGTCATTGGAATTTGCCTCAGATTGGTTGAAACCAAAGGGACATTTTATGGTCAAGACTTTCATGGGAAGCGGTTTTGACGACTATGTTAAAAAACTAAGAAGCCTTTTTAACATGGTAAAGATTGAAAAACCAGATTCCTCACGAGACAGAAGTGCAGAATTCTTTTTAATTGGTCTCGAAAAAAGATAGAATAAGAATAAATTACGCAAATTTAAAGGAAATGATTTGAATAACAATACGTTAAAAACGATCTTAGTTTGGTTAGCCATTGGTGCACTTATGATGATGATCTTTAATCAATTTTCACCAGCGAATCGCTTTGAAACCAAACTTGTCTATTCCCAGTTTATGGAGCAAGTAAAGTCTGGAAATATTTCTAAGGTTGAAATTGATGGTCGTAATATTAATGGTATTACCTCTGATGGTAAGAGATTCTCATCCTACTCACCAACAGATCCATGGATGGTGTCCGATTTGTTAAAAAATAACGTTATTGTAGAGGCTAAACCAGAAGAAAAACAATCTATGCTGATGAGTATTTTTATTTCTTGGTTCCCGATGATTCTGCTCATTGGTGTATGGATTTTCTTTATGAAGCAAATGCAAGGCGGCGGGAAGGGCGGTGGTCCATTTTCATTTGGTAAGAGTAAGGCGCGACAGTTAGACCAAACTACCAATAAGACAACATTTGCTGATGTCGCTGGATGCGATGAAGCCAAAGAAGAAGTCACCGAGTTGGTTGATTTCCTAAGAGATCCCAATAAATTTCATAAGTTAGGCGGTAGGATCCCTCGAGGCGTTCTCATGGTAGGCCCTCCGGGTACGGGTAAGACATTGCTAGCGCGAGCAATTGCGGGTGAAGCCAAAGTGCCTTTTTATACTATTTCTGGATCTGACTTTGTAGAGATGTTCGTAGGTGTTGGTGCAGCTCGAGTAAGAGATATGTTTGAGCAAGCCAAAAAAAATTCTCCGTGTATTGTCTTCATTGACGAAATTGATGCAGTGGGTAGACACCGTGGTGCCGGCATGGGTGGCGGAAATGATGAGCGTGAACAAACCTTAAACCAACTTCTTGTTGAGATGGATGGCTTTGAGGCAAATTCAGGGGTGATTGTTATTGCGGCAACCAACCGTGCTGATGTTTTAGATAAAGCATTATTACGCCCAGGTCGATTTGATCGTCAAGTAGCTGTGTCTTTACCAGACATCAAAGGTCGTGAGCAAATTCTAAACGTACATATGAGAAAAATACCAAGTGATGCCGATGTGAAAGCAGACATTTTAGCGAGAGGTACACCAGGATTCTCAGGCGCTGATTTGGCTAACCTTGTTAATGAAGCCGCTTTATTCGCCGCACGTCGATCTCATCGCACCGTGACCATGCAAGATTTTGAAGACGCTAAAGATAAAATCTATATGGGCCCTGAGCGCAAATCACTTGTGATGCAAGAAGATGAAAGAATTAATACGGCTTACCATGAATCTGGACATGCAATTGTGGCTAAGTCTTTACCGAAGGCAGACCCTGTGCACAAAGTGACCATCATGCCTAGAGGCTGGGCTTTAGGTCTCACATGGCAACTGCCGGAATTTGATCGATTTAGTAACTTCAAAGATAAAATGCTTGAGGAAATCTCTATCTTATTTGGCGGTCGAATTGCGGAAGAGGTATTCATGAAGCAAATGTCGACAGGTGCATCGAATGACTTCGAGAGAGCAACCAAGCTTGCACGTGACATGGTGACCAAATATGGTATGTCCGATAAGTTAGGTACGATGGTGTACAGTGATGATCAAAATGAGTCAACCTTCGGTATGCCATCAAAAACTATTTCTGAAGCGACACAACAAAAAGTGGATGCTGAAGTGAGACGAATTTTGGATGAACAGTATGCGGTGGCTAGAAAAATTATTGAAAAAAATAAAAAGAAGGTAGAAGCAATGGCTAAGGCCTTGCTGGAGTATGAGACCATCGATTTTGAACAAATCAATGACATCATGGCTGGTAAAAAAGTGAGAGCACCTAAACCAACAGATTCTGGCAAATCTCCATCAGGCGATAAAGGCACAGGTTCTGGCCCTACAGTAACTTCTCCGCAACCGTCCGCAAAATCCAAGTAAAATATAGGGTAATTAACTCGATTACCCTGTATGACTTTTTCATCATTCATTGAAAACACAACCCGTCCAATCATTATGGGCGTGCTCAATATTACTCCTGATTCATTCTCTGATGGCGGACTCTTTATTGATCCAGACAAGGCCATCAAGCAAGCAAAAAAAATGATTGATGAGGGAGCTGACATTATAGATATTGGTGGCGAATCATCACGACCTGGAGCTAAGTCGGTGACTTTGGAAGAAGAGCTTCGAAGAATTAGTCCAATTATTACTGCTCTGAAAAAAGAAACCTCAGTGTTTATTTCAGTGGACACTTATAAACCAGAGGCAATGAAGTTTTCCTTAGATCATGAGGTGGATGTAATTAATGACATTAAAGCACTAGGAGAGAAGGATTCGATTAAAACAGTAAAAGATTACCCCAACAGCATGGTCTGTTTGATGCACATGCAAGGTACGCCAGAAACAATGCAGGACAATCCTTATTATGCAACAAACATCACAGAGGAGATAAAACAGTTTCTTTTAGACCGAATAAATGTATGTATCGCTGATGGCATTCATAGAGATAGAATCATTCTTGATCCAGGTTTTGGTTTTGGAAAAACTTTTGAAGATAACTGGGAAATTTATCAAAATCTTGAGACAATTGCAGAGTTGAATACACCACTGCTTATCGCCATGTCGAGAAAAAGTATGCTAAAAAAAATAGTGGGCGATGATTTACAAAGATTAGATGATGCAACAGGTTTTTTTTCATCGATGGTAAATGTTAAAAATCCTTTAATTATCCGAACACATAATGTTGCTGTGACAAAAAAATATCTGGAAAGAAATATATGAGGAAGTATTTTGGTACTGATGGAATACGTGGCAGGGCAGGCAAATTTCCAATTACAGTAGACTTTTTTACAAAGCTTGGTTTTGCCGCAGGTAAAGTCTTAACGAAAGATAACCAATCATCAAGTAAACCAAAAGTAATTATTGGTAAAGACACTCGTGAGTCAGGCTATATGTTGGAGTCAGCTCTGGAGGCAGGTTTTTCTGCTGCTGGTGTGGATGTTTTTTTAACAGGGCCTATTCCGACACCAGCCATAGCCTATCTTACAAAAGCCCTAAGAGCACAAATTGGGGTAGTGATTTCTGCATCCCATAATTTATATCAGGATAATGGGATTAAATTTTTTTCAAGCAATGGCCTGAAGCTTGATGATGAGATTGAACTAGAGATAGAAAAAACGATAGATGGGATTAAAAATTTAGATTCTGAAAATATTGGTAAAGCAAAGAGGGTGGATGATGCACAAGGTCGTTATGTAGAGTTTTGTAAAAACACATTTCCCAAAGACCTATCGCTTGAAGGATTAAAAATCGTCCTTGATTGTTCGCATGGAGCCACCTACCAAGTTGCCCCAAAAATTTTTACAGAATTAGGGGCTGATATTCAAACTATTGGCGTTAACCCTAATGGAACAAATATTAATGATGGATGTGGGTCAACATCACTTGAATTATTAAGAACAGAAGTAAAGAAAATAAATGCTGATCTTGGTATCGCTTTTGATGGAGATGGCGATCGAGTGCTGATGGTGAACTCCAATGGTGATAAAGTGGATGGCGATCAACTCCTGTTTATTATTGTTCGTGCGGCATTTGAGGAGAATCATTTTGATAGTGGTGTGGTCGGGACTCTGATGACTAATTTAGCTTTTGAAGAGAACATGAAAGAGCTAGGGATTGGTTTTTCTAGGTCAGGAGTGGGTGATCGATATGTATCCGAAATGATGCAAGAAAAAAATTGGATCTATGGTGGTGAAAATTCAGGCCACATCTTATTAAAAGATTTCCATACCACAGGTGATGGAATCATCTCTGCATTACAAGTTCTTAAAGCTATTAAAAAAAGACAAATAAGTTTTGATCAAGCCGTATCAGAAATTAACCTATATCCTCAAATTTTATTAAATATTCCACTCGATAAAGAAATTGATTTAGAAGCTGACGAAATACAAAGCTCAATTCATGAGGCTGAAAAAATAATGAACAATAATGGGCGAGTTTTGCTTAGAAAATCAGGAACAGAACCATTAATAAGAATTATGACAGAGGCTAAAGACAAGCATAATGCATTAGATGCGGCGAACTTAATTAAAGAAACAATTACAAAATAGCTCTAACCAAATTTCCCAGTAATATAGTCTTCTGTTGCTTTTTTTGAAGGTTTGGTAAAAATTGTATCTGTCTCATCAAATTCAATCATTTCACCAAGATACATGTAAGCTGTGTAATCCGAGATACGAGCAGCCTGTTGCATGTTGTGAGTGACGATAAGAATTGTAAGTTTTTTCTTCAACTCACTCATTAATTCCTCAATATTTACCGTAGCTATTGGATCCAGTGCTGATGTTGGTTCATCAAATAACATGATTTCAGGATCTGTAGCTAATGCTCTTGCGATACATAGCCTTTGTTGTTGACCACCCGAGAGGTTGTAGGCTAGATCCTGCAGACGATCTTTTACTTCGTTCCATAGTGATGCGCCTTTAAGTGCTTCTTCAACCTTGTCATCAAGCAGCCGTTTGTTGTGTTCACCTCGAACTCTTAAACCGTAAGCCACATTTTCATAAATAGATTTAGGAAATGGATTTGGTTTTTGAAAAACCATACTGATTCTCATCCGTACTTCAATTGGATCAACTTTTTTGTCAAGAATATTTGTATCATCCGGATGAAGAATGATTTCACCATCATATTTATTACCTGCATATAGATCATGCATACGATTAAATGATCTAAGGAATGTTGATTTTCCACAACCTGAAGGGCCGATGAGAGCAGTTATTTTCTTTTCATACAAAGGAATATTTATATCCTTAAGAGCATGAGTTCCATCAGCATAGTGAAAGTTAAAATTTTTCGACTCTGCTTTTAATATTTCTTTTCTGGCCATGATAATTTTATTCCTAGGGTTACCATTTAATTTTTTTACGAATACTATAACGAAGTTTAATAGCAATGCCATTCATTAACAATGTAAGAATGATAATCACTGCACCTGTGGCTGCTGCATTGATATGAAATGCATGTTCGGGTCTTGAAATCCAGTTAAACATTTGAATTGGTAATACAGTAAAACCAGCCTCGAGCCATGCAAAATTAATAAATGGAGCAACATCAGTCACTGGAGTTGGAGGTAAAAAAGCAATGAATGTTAATGCCCCAATGGTAATTACTGGTGCAGTTTCGCCAATTGCTCTAGCCATGCCGATAATAATTCCAGTCAGTACGCCGCCCATGGCGTATTGCAACACATGATGAAGGGTTACTTGCCATTTTGTTGCACCAACAGCATAAGCAGCTTCTCGAATATGAACTGGAATGGCTCTAATCGCCTCTCTTGTTGCAACAATAACAATAGGCAGCATTAAAAGAGACAAAGTCAAACCAGCAGTTAGTATGCTTTGTCCCAAGCCAAACTCATAGACAAACAAACCTAATGCTAATAGGCCATAAATAATTGAGGGAACACCTGCTAGATTGGCAACATTAATCTCAATGAGATCGGCAAACCAACCTTTTTTAGCATACTCTTCCAAGTAGATCCCAGAGGCAACACCCATAGGCACAGCAACAAAAAAAGTAACAATAAGAACTAACGCGGAACCAACCCAGGCGGATAAGATACCAGCTCCCTCAGGTTTTCTGGATGGAAAATTACTAAAAAATTCTAGATTCATTTTTGGGTAACCATCAATGACCAAATCAAGAAATAAAACCAACAAGGCAATTGCAAGACTACCAATAACAAATAAACCTATATAAGAAAATATACGATCATTTTTTTTATGTTTCTTAATTAATGCTCTGATAGCATTTATATTATCTTCATGACCTATAATTTTTGACATTACTTAATATCTTTCTGTAAATTTTTTACGTGTCCATTGACCTAATATGTTGAGTGAAAGAGTCATAATGAACAATACGATCCCAGCAGCAAAAATACTTTGGTAACCAATACCGCCATGCTCAAGATCTCCAAGAGCGACAGAAACAATATAAGCGGTAATTGTTGCAGCACTTTCAACAGGATTGAAAGTAAAGTTAGGTTGTTGCCCTGCAGCAATAGCTACAATCATCGTTTCTCCAATACCGCGACTGACTGCGAGAATATAGGCAGCGACAATACCAGAAGTTGCGGCAGGCATGACTACAGATACTGCTGTTTGAAATCTCGTAGCACCCATAGCATAAGCACCTTCACGCATTGACATTGGAACAGCCCGCATAGCATCTTCAGCTACGGAAGCTATGTAAGGAACAATCATGACGCCCATCACAATTCCAGGCCCTAACATGTTAAAAGTTGGTAAGTCAGGGTAAATTTTTTGTAATAAAGGTGTGACTAACAAAAGTGCGAAGTAACCAAAGACTACAGTTGGAACACCTACTAATAACTCCAGGACAGGCTTGATTGTTTCTCTAATTTTATGTGATGCAAATTCTGACAGATAAACAGCTGTAATGGTCCCAAGTGGAACTGCGACTATAAGAGCAATGCCAGTTATTGTGAGAGTGCCCGAAACTAATGGAAGAATTCCATAATTTTTCTTTTCGAAATTCGGAGTCCATACAGTAGAGGTTAAAAATTCTTTTAATGAGACTGCTTCAAAGAAAGGTAACGATTCAGTAACCAATATAAAGACTATACCAAAAGTGATCAGTACAGCTATTAAACCAGATAACATTAATGCTATCTCAATTAATCTTTCAACAAAGTTACGACGAATATTTTTGGCAAGTGCTCGACTGATCTTTGGGTTTTTTTTCGCCATGGATTAATTAAGATTTATTGTAAAACGCAACATAATTATTACACATTATTTACTGCATAGAACAAAAAAAAGGGTTAAAAATTTAACCCTTTTTTTGTAATTTCAGTTTACAAATTCGAGTTAATCTGATGTTTTTTTTAGTATTTCATCAACAGATAAACCGATAGCAGGACCATCCTTAAATGCTGTCCCTGTTTTTAAAGATTTATAGTGATTATTGATGGCTTCGTATTCAGCCTTTGAAAAAGGCACATAACCAACTTC
>JAYQUI010000019.1:15297-16416 GCA_038147655.1 Nitrosomonadales bacterium | reverse complement strand
ACATCCTGCTCCCAAAGCAGGCGCGCTACCAGGCTACGCTACACCCCGAACGCGCAAATATAGCGCAATTTGGCTATTTGGTCAAATGGAAAATCCCAAAATGGAAAAATTAAAGGTATTTATATATAATCAATCAATTTGATGGAGGATTTATGACAGCTAAACTAATCGATGGAAAACTTATTGCCAATAATCTTCTAGAAGATTTGAAGAAAGAAATAGCCAAAAGACAACAAGATGGCATTAGAAATCCAGCCCTTGCCGTCGTTCTCGTCGGGGATGATCCTGCATCAACTGTATATGTTAATAACAAAAGAAAAGCATGTGAAAAAGTTGGTATTAAATCTTTATTTTACGACCTACCGGCCACAACATCACAAAGTGAATTAGAAAAATTAATTGATGATTTAAATAATGACTCAGCTGTGGATGGTATTCTCGTTCAATCACCATTACCTGATCCATTAGATGAGGATCGAATTCTTGATCTTATTTCTCCGAACAAGGATGTCGATGGGTTCCATCCGATCAACTTAGGATTATTAGCCATGCGTCAACCAAAGTTTCGTTCATGCACGCCTTATGGTGTTATTAAAATGCTAAAAGCAATGGAAATAGAGGTATCAGGTAAAGATGCTGTAGTGGTTGGAGCATCGAATCATGTTGGGCGACCAATGGCTTTTGAACTTCTACTAGCTGGCGCAACGGTGACCCAGTGTCATAGCAAAACACAAAATATTCAGGACAAAGTTAACAATGCGGATATCGTTGTTGCAGCGGTTGGAAGGCCAGAAATGGTCAAGGGCTCTTGGATTAAAAAGGGTGCGGTTGTCATTGATATTGGTATAAATCGAGTGGGTGACAAACTTATTGGTGATGTTGAATTTGAGGTAGCTAAAAATAATGCCTCGTTCATAACACCAGTCCCAGGTGGAGTCGGCCCAATGACGGTGGCTACACTGATGAGTAATACCCTGGATGCTCAAAAAAACAGTTTATAGCTATTTTTTTTAACGAAAATAGAGTACACTTTCGCGATTCATTTGAAAAGGAAAATACATGGCAGATAAAAAGTCAATTTTTGCAAAAGCTGTTGAGGTTGCTAAAAAAGCAGTGGCT
>JAYQUI010000019.1:0-15197 GCA_038147655.1 Nitrosomonadales bacterium | reverse complement strand
AAACCTGCAGCGAAAAAAGCAGTGGCTAAACCTGCAGCGAAAAAAGCAGTGGCTAAACCTGCAGCGAAAAAAGCAGTGGCTAGTGGTAATAAAACCTTTAAAAAATATTCAGGAAAAGCTAATGAAAGCTACATGAGTAAAAACCAAATGAAACACTTTAAGGATATATTAGCTGATTGGAAAAAAGAATTAAGTCATGATATTGATAAGACAGTTTCGCACATGCAAGATGATCTAACTGCATATGCTGATCCGAATGATCGAGCTAGTCAAGAATCAGATATGGCACTGGAGCTTCGAAATCGTGACAGAGAAAGAAAACTCATTAAAAAAATTGAACAGACTATAAGAAATATTGATAATGATGATTATGGTTACTGTGAACAGTGTGGCGAAGAAATTGGTCTGAATCGACTCCAAGCCAGACCAACCGCTACTTTATGTATTGACTGTAAAACTCTGGATGAAATTAGAGAAAAGCAGATGGCAAAATAAAAAGTAATAGATAAAAAAAGGGGCTTTTCAGCCCCTTTTTTATTCTTCTTCAGATTCAGCAGGTTCTTCTGGTTTCTCAATTAGCGCCTTTGCACTAACCCTCACCTTACCTTTTTGATCAACTTCGATCACTTTTACCTTAACTTGATCGCCCTCGGATAAATGATCCTTTACAGATTTCACACGCTCGTGAGCAATTTGTGAAATATGCAACAATCCATCTTTTCCAGGAATGAGTTGAACGATTGCACCAAAGTCTAAAATTTTAACTACTTTACCATCATAGATTTGATCAACTTCTACATCAGCTGTGATTTCTTTAATTCTATCAATGGCACGCTGACCTTCCTCACCTGAAGTACATGCCACCTTCACTAAACCATCGTCTGTAATATCAATTGTAGTATTAGTTTCTTCAGTTAAAGCTTTAATAACTGCTCCACCCTTGCCGATCACATCTCGAATTTTATCTGGATGAATATTTAAGGTCATTATTCTAGGAGCGTACTTTGATAACTCAGTTCTGCTAGATTTTAGTGCCTTTTTCATCAAACCAAGAATATGCTCTCTTCCTTCTTTGGCTTGTTTAAGAGCAACCTGCATAATTTCTGTCGTGATTCCATCAATTTTAATATCCATTTGAAGAGCTGTAATACCATTCTCTGATCCAGCAACTTTAAAGTCCATATCACCCAAATGATCTTCATCACCTAAAATGTCTGTAAGGATTGCAACTCGATTGTCTTCTTTAATTAAACCCATTGCTATACCGGCAACATGAGATTTTAATGGAACTCCAGCATCAAGCATTGCCATACATCCACCGCAGACTGATGCCATTGAACTTGAACCATTTGATTCCATGATTTCAGAAACAAGCCGAATGGTGTAATCAAAGTCTTCTTGCTCTGGAAGAACAGCCATTAATGCTCTTTTGGCTAAGCGACCGTGACCAATTTCTCGTCGCTTCGGAGATCCAACTCTACCAGTCTCTCCAGTTGAAAATGGAGGAAAGTTATAATGCAGCATAAATCTATCTGTATACTCACCTTGAAGAGCATCAATAATTTGAGCATCACGAGGTGTTCCTAAAGTTGCAACTGCGAGTGCTTGTGTCTCGCCTCTGGTAAATAAAGCTGACCCATGAGTTCTAGGTAAAACGCTTGTGCTTATTTCAATTGGTCTCACTGTTCTTGTGTCACGCCCATCAATTCGAGGTTCACCATCAAGAATTTTGGAACGTACAATTTTTGCTTCCAAATTGAAAAACTCTTTATTAACCTCATTGACTTCAAGTGTTCCCATATCATCAGTAATCAATTCAGCCTTCACCTTATCTTTAATCTCACTAATCTTTTGAGATCTTTCAGATTTCGATTTGATTGAAAAAGCTTTGTTTAAGTCCTTTTCAGCAAGTTTACTAATTTTTGAAATTAATTCTTGATTTGGCTCAGGAGCATTCCATTTCCATGGATCTTTTGCAGAGTCTTTTGCAAAATCATTAATCAATTTAATTACATCTTTAGCTGCTTTGTGCCCCTCTAAAACAGCATCTAACATTACTTTTTCGCTGAGCTCTTTTGCTTCAGACTCAACCATTAAAACTGCATCTTTAGTTCCAGCCACTACTAGATCAAGCTCTGACACTTGAAGTTGGGACTTAGTTGGATTGATTACATACTCGCCATCCAAATAGCCTACTTTGGTGGCTCCAATTGGGCCATAAAATGGAATACCTGAAATAGAAAGAGCAGCCGAAGCACCAATAATTGCTGGAATATCTGCATCGATCTCAGAGTCTGAAGATAAAACTGTAGCAACTATTTGCACGTCATTATAAAACCCTTTAGGGAAAAGTGGTCTTAGAGGTCTATCAATTAAACGACAGACTAAAATTTCATTTTCACTAGGTCGACCTTCTCTTTTAAAAAATCCTCCAGGGATTTTTCCAGCTGCATACGTTTTTTCTTGATAATCCACAGTTAATGGGAAAAAATCTTGACCTTCTTTTACATTCTGGTTCCCAACAACAGTAACTAAAACAACAGTTTCACCATAACTCACCATCACTGCGCCGTCAGCTTGACGTGCAACTTCTCCAGTTTCAAGTTTTAATTCGTGAGCTCCTAATTTCATGCTCTTTGATACTTTATTAAACATACTTTTTGACATTTTTTTACTCTCTTCCCAGTAAAAAATTATAAAAAAAGCCGATTAAGCTTAAAGCTTACAATCGGCTTCTTAATAATTTAGTTGATTTGTAATTACTTTCTTAAACCTAAACGCTTAATTAAATCTTGATATCTAGTTAGATCTTTACGTTTCAGATAATCTAATAAACGTCTTCTTTGACTTACCATTGCAAGTAAACCACGACGTGAGTGGTTATCTTTAGCATTGGTTTTAAAGTGCCCAGTTAAATAATTGATTCTGTTAGTAAGCAAGGCCACTTGAACTTCAGGGGAACCCGTGTCATTTGTACCTTGAGCATACTCTTTAACAATTTTTTCTTTTTCTATAGCCGTAAACGCCATTTGTTTTTTCCTTCATTTAAGAA
Organism: Nitrosomonadales bacterium; assembly: GCA_038147655.1. Classification (GTDB taxonomy): domain Bacteria; phylum Pseudomonadota; class Gammaproteobacteria; order Burkholderiales; family Methylophilaceae; genus BACL14. The sequence continues at coordinate 12,145 of JAYQUI010000019.1, read as the reverse complement.
CGATGTATTTTATATAAAATTGCAAGAAATAACAATGGTTTAAGTTAATTAATTTTACTTCTAATTAATCGCACAGGTTTTATCATTTCACCATCAGAAATACCTATACCAATAAAAGTATTTTCGGAAAATAATAAAATTTCACCAACTTCAATTGCAATATCTAAATTTTGACCATTCAATATATTTCTTGTGTCCATATTATTTAATTCGATTTTAGGTAACTCTAAAAGCTGATAAACAGGTTTTAAGAGTTTTTTTCTTTCATCTATAGGTAATTCCTCGATCTGCTCAACTGAAAAACTATCTATTTTTTTTATTTTTCCCACCCTGATTCGTTCTAAGTTAGTTAAATAACCTTTTGTGCCAATCTTTTTTGCAATATCTTCGCCTAATGTTCTGATGTACGTTCCTTTAGAACAAGAGACCTGAAAAGTAATCTGCTGATTCGTAAAATTGACTAAATCAATAGAAAAGATCTCTATTTCTCTTGTTTTTATTGGGATTTCTATGCCCGCTCTAGCATATTCGTAATATGGCTTGCCATTATATTTAAGCGCTGAATATTTTGGTGGCGTCTGCCTTTGGACGCCCAAAAATTCATTTAATATATTTTCTAAATTACATGGGAATTTTTCTTCGTTAAATGAATCATCTTTAGATAATTCACCTTCCGTATCCCCTGTAGAACTTTCAAAGCCTAATTTCAATTCTGCAATGTATTCTTTATTACTTTCTAAAATTCTATTAGAAAACTTTGTAGCCTCTCCAAAAAAAATGGGGACTATTCCAGTAGCAAATGGATCCAGTGTACCACCATGACCTGCTTTTTTTATTTGAAGGAGCCATTTTAATTTTGAAAGTAATTGATTTGATGACCAGCCTTTAGGTTTTATAACTGATATGTACCCTGAATCATTAAAATCTAATCCTGAAATCATAAAAAATTATTTTTTTAATGCTGAATTTAATAACTCTGTAATTCGATCATTATGATCAATTGAGTGATCGTAAATAAATTCTAAATTAGGAATACCTCTAGTAGTCATTCTTTTTGATAAAGATTGACGAATAAAGCTCATAGATCTTTTTAAGGCTTTTTCCAGCTCAATTTGATCTTGCTTTGATATAAAGTAAATCTTCGCATGCCTTAAATCTTTTGATAATTCAAGATCAGTAATAGTGACGTTTGCTAAAGTAGGATGTTGAATCTCGTACTGCAGTATTTCAGCAATTTCTTTTTTTATCTGCTGCCCTATTTGATTAGAACGAGGATAATCTTTAGCCATTTTTATTGAAGTTTTCTAGCAACCTTAACAATCTCATATGGCTCAACAACATCACCAACTTTAATATCGTTAAAGTTTTTAATAGATAGACCGCATTCAAAATTTGATTTTACTTCTTTCACATCGTCTTTAAATCTTTTTAAAGAAGACAGCTCTCCATCATAAATAACAACATTATCTCTGAGCACTCTTACTTTTGATTCTCTCTTAACAAGGCCATCGGTGACATAACAACCTGCAATAGTACCAATTTTTGAAACCTTGTAGATTTCTCGAATTTCAATACTGCCCAAGACATTTTCTTTTTCATCGGGTGATAACATGCCTGTTAGAGCAGCTTTAACATCATCAACTGCATCATAAATGATACTGTAATATCTAATTTCAATATCATTAGATTCTGCAGATTTTCTGGCTCCACCCTCAGCTCTGACGTTAAAAGCAATAATAATTGCATTTGATGCAACAGCTAAGTTTATGTCAGATTCATTAACAGCTCCAACGGCATTGTGAATGACATTGATCCTCACTTCATTATTTGATAATTTTTCCAATGAACCTTTAAGTGCTTCAAATGAACCTTGTACATCGGACTTAATAATCAATGGTAAGGTCTTCACATCTCCCTCAGCCATTTGATCAAACATATTTTCTAATTTTGCTGCCTGTTGTTTAGCAAATTTTACATCCCTAAATTTACCCTGTCTAAAGAGAGCAATTTCCCTTGCTTTTCTTTCATCATTTAAAACAATAACATCCTCACCTGCATTTGGAACATCAGATAAACCAACAATCTCAACTGGAATAGATGGACCTGCCTGTTTTATTTGATTTGCGCCCTCATCTAACATCACACGCACACGTCCATAACTTGATCCAGCTAAAAGCATATCGCTAGATTTCATTATTCCTGATTGAATAAGAATGGTTGCGACAGGGCCTCGGCCTTTATCCAACCTTGACTCAACTACGATTCCTTTTGCAGGTGTGTTTATAGGTGCTTTTAATTCCAAAATTTCTGCTTGCAATAAGATTGCGTCCAAAAGCTCATCAATACCTTGGCCTGTTTTAGCAGATAATTCCAAAAACATGGAATCTCCACCAAGTTCCTCAGGTATAACTTCATGCGTCATGAGTTCATTCTTAACTTTTTCTGGGTTAGCTTCTGGCTTATCGATCTTATTAATTGCAACAATTAATGGAGTTTTAGCCGCTTTTGAGTGATTAATTGCCTCAATCGTTTGTGGCATAACCCCATCATCAGCAGCAACAACTAAAACAACAATATCAGTTACACTTGCTCCCCGTGCACGCATAGCGGTGAATGCTTCATGGCCAGGAGTGTCTAAGAAAGAAACCATTCCTTTTTTTGTCTCAACATGGTAAGCCCCAATATGCTGGGTAATTCCACCTGCTTCACCTGAGGCCACTTTAGTGGTTCTAATGTAATCCAAGAGTGATGTTTTTCCATGATCAACGTGACCCATAACAGTTACCACTGGTGGTCTTGTTTCAAGTATAGGTTCAATTGATTCATCTGTGTCGAGTAAAGACTCAGGATCATTTTGTTCTGCTTTTTTTGCAACATGACCTAACTCTTCAATAACGATCATGGCTGTATCTTGATCTAGAACCTGATTGATAGTCACCATCATACCCATGCCCATTAATGATTTAATCACCTCTGCTGCTTTTACGGACATTTTATGAGCAAGATCAGCTACGGTAATTGTTTCCGGGACCATCACTTCCTTAATAACTGGCTCAGTTGGAGCAACAAAAGTCGTTTCTTGATCTGAAGTGTTTTTATGTGGTTGTTTTTTATTTTTGTTCTTTGGAGATCTCCATCCATCAGGAACAGGGTTAGCATTTTTTGTTTTTAAAACTTTTTTCTTTGGTCCATCTTCCCAGTCACTTTTTTTTGTTTCTTTCTTTACTTCTTTGTTTTCAGGTTTATGGATTGTCCCATCTATGTGTTTTTTGGATTCTTGTTTTTTATCTTCTGATTTTTTTCTGTCTTCTGCTTGAGCTTTCATTAAAGCATCATGTCTAGCTTTTTCATCATCCCTAATTTTTACTTGATTTTCATCTAATATCTCTTTTGGCTTCTCAATTTCAGGCTCGGTTTTTTTAACTTCTGGAGTTTTAATGAGTGTTCTTTTTTTTCTCACTTCAACTTGAATCGTTCTAGATTTACCCGAGCTATCTGTTTTTTGAATTTCTGAATTTTGTTTACGAGTTAGGGTAATTTTATTTTTTGGTTTTTGTGAGTCACCATGCGATTGTTTCAAAAAAGAAAGGAGTGCAGCTTTATCATCCTCAGATAATTCATCGCTTGAATTATTTTTCTTTACGCCAGCATTTTTAAGTTGATCTAAAAGTAAATCAACCGGTAACTTTAATTCTGATGCAAATTGTTCAACTGTGTACTGACTCATATTTTCTCCGTTATTCTGTAAACCAAGGGGCTCTTGCAGTCATGATTAGCTCTTTAGCTTTTTCCTCATCAATTTTAATAATATCTAATAACTCATCGACAGCTAATTCAGCTAGGTCTTCCATTGAAACAATTCCCTTGGATGCAAGAAGATTTGCTGTATTTTGATCCATTCCCTCCATTGTTAATAGATCTTCTTGAGCTTCAGGTACTTTCTCTTCATTAGCTATGGCAGCTGTTAAGATTGCAGCCTTAGCTCTGGATCTTAATTCTTCAATTGTGTCCTCATCGAAAATATCCATTTGATTTAATTCCTCAGTGGGAACATAAGCAATCTCCTCTAATGAAGTAAATCCTTCTTTAACGAGAATATCGGCAACTTCTTCATCAACATCAAGTTTTTCAATAAATAACTGACTGACTGTTGAATATTCTTCCTCATGCTTTTTCTCAGATTCTTCTTCAGTCATGATGTTTAATTCCCAGCCGGTTAATTGGGATGCTAGACGGATATTTTGCCCATTTCTTCCAATGGCAAGAGCTAGCTGATCCTCATCAACGACAATATCCATACTTCTTTTTTCTTCGTCAACAACAATACTTGAAACCTCTGCTGGAGCCATGGAATTGATTACAAATTGTGCAGGCTCAATCGACCATAAAACAATATCAACCCTCTCTCCAGATAATTCAGTCGTCACCGCCTGAACTCTTGACCCTCTCATCCCGACACATGTACCGACAGGATCTAATCTTTGATCATTCGCTTTAACTGCAATTTTTGATCTTGACCCAGGATCTCTTGAGGCGGACATAATTTCCAATAATCCTTCCTCAATTTCTGGCACTTCAATTTCAAACAGTTTAATTATAAATTCAGGTGATGTTCTTGAAAGTATTAATTGAGGTCCTCGCATTGATGTCTCTATTTTCAATAAGGCTGCTCTGATTCGATCACCGACTCTCAAGTTTTCTTTTGGGATCATTTGGTCTCTTGGTAGGATGGCCTCTAATTTACCGATTTCAATTATCGCGTTGCCGCGTTCCATTCGTCTAATTTGACCCATGACCAATTTTTCATCTCTTGCAAGAAACTCATTAAGCACTTGCTCTCTTTCTGCTTCCCTAACTTTTTGTAGGATGACTTGTTTTGCTGCTTGAGCTCCGATTCTGCCAAACTCTTCTGAAGGAATAGATTCTTCAATAACATCTCCAATTTGTTTGTCCTTAGCGCGATCATCAATCAGTAGTATCTCCGCTTCGTCATTTTCAAGATTCTCTTCCTCAACCACAGTCCAGCATCGAAAGGACTCATAAGCACCAGATTCTGGATCAATTTTTACTCGAATATCTGTACCATGAGGATATTTCTTCTTTGTTGCTGATGCTAGAGCCAACTCTAAAGCATTGAAAACTATTTCTTTACTCACATTTTTTTCATGTGCAAGAGCATCAACTAAAATTAACATCTCACGATTCATTTACTTTCTCCAATTTATAAATCTGGGTTTAAACGAGCCATCTGAATTTCATCAAAAGGCACTTCTAATATTTTTTCATCTGATAACAAAATTTTTATATTTTTCTCATCAGATCCAATTAACTTTCCATCAAATTTCTTTTGATTATTTATCGGTGAATATAATTTAATTTTAATTTTTTCACCTTCAAATCTCTTATAGTCTGTGAGTTTTATTAATTTTCTATCTACACCAGGTGAAGAAACTTCTAATCTTGAAAAGTCATAATCCAGCTCAACTGACAAAACGCGATTCAAATGATTGCTGACCTTCACACAGTCATCGACAGATACTAAATTACCGTTATCAATAAAAATTCTAATAAGGCCACTATTATGATTGTGTTCGCAATCAACCAACTCATAGCCTATATTTTGTATTGACTCACTTATAATTTTTTCCAAATCCATCACAAAACCATCAAAAATAAAAAATGGGCCTTAAAGGCCCATCTCAAAAGTAATAATTATACTATGAAATATTATAAAAATAAATTTTTAAATCAATATGTTAGGTTAGTTTTATTTTTCCAAATTTTCTTTTTCCAACCTGAATTAGAAATTCATCAGTGTTAATGGAATAATCTTTATCAATTTTTTCTCCATCAACCCTTATTCCACCACTTTTCATTAATCTCAAAGCCTCTGATGTACTTGAAACAAAGTTGATACTTTTCAGAATATTTGGAATTGCTACGTTGTCCTGCTTATTCAGTTTAAATTCTGGAACCTCATCAGGAGCTTGGCCTGATGACCTTTGTTCAAAATCTTTTTTTGCTCTTAAGTACCCCTCATGATCATGAAATCGCTCGATAATTTCTTGAGAGAACTCATCCTTAATATTTTTAGGGTTTTCACCGTCCTTCAAACGCTTTTTCCATGAATTGATTTCATCATTATTTTTTAGCGACAACAGGTCAATGTATCTCAGCATTAAATCATCAGAAATCGATAACAATTTTGCGTACATCACCTCGGGAGGCTCATCAATGCCAATATAATTATTTAATGATTTCGACATTTTGTTAACGCCATCCAGTCCCTCTAAAAGTGGCATTGTTAAAATCGACTGCGGTGTTTGTCCATAGGCTTTCTGTAATTCTCGACCCATTAATAAATTAAATTTTTGATCTGTCCCGCCTAACTCAACATCCGCCTCAAGAGCAACCGAGTCATAACCTTGCATCAAGGGATACATAAATTCATGGATTGAAATGGATTGATTACTTTTGAATCTTTTGCTGAAATCATCTCGCTCCAACATTCTTGCTACAGTGTACTGAGCAGACAGTTTTAACATTCCATCAGCACCTAAATTTTTTAGCCATTCAGAATTAAACACAACATGTGTTCTTTCTTTATCTAGAATCTTAAATACTTGATTTTGGTATGTTTTGGCATTTTGCTTAACCTGATCCTCAGTCAATGGAGGTCTTGTGGCGTTTTTACCTGTCGGATCGCCAATCATGCCAGTAAAATCGCCAATTAAAAAAATCACGTCATGACCAAAATTTTGAAATTGTCTTAATTTATTTAAAAGAACAGTGTGCCCCAAATGTAAATCAGGAGCCGTTGGATCAAAACCGGCCTTAATTTTTAGTTTTTTTCCAGATTTTATTTTTTCTTCGAACTCTGAAAAAACTAATATTTCATCAGCGCCACGTTTTATTTCATCTAACATAATTATTTGAGCTTATAAATAAAACATGATTATATAGTCATATTGAGTTAATCTTAAGAGTTAATGCAGTCCAAGTCAGATAAAAAATTATTTATTGGCATCATGTCGGGCACATCATCAGATGGTCTCGATGTAGCTCTATGTTCTATTAATGATAATCAAATTAAAATCATTGATTCCATTTCTCAAAAATATTCCAAAAAATTACAAATAAAAATTATTGAATTAAACTCACCCTCTTTTGATGATCTTAATAAAAGCAATATTCTCGGAAATAAAATTTCAGATATCAGTATAAAATTAATTGATCAATTATTATTAAATAACCGCCTCAGGCCATCATCAATTGAAGCCATTGGTTTTCATGGGCCTACTGTTAGACATGTACCAAAACATTTTTATAGCCTTCAAATTGGAAACGAATTTTTACTGGCAAACCGCACACAAGTAAAAACGGTTTCTAATTTTAGAAACATGGATATCGCATCGAATGGTGAGGGAGCACCCTTGATTCCCTTATTTCATAAATATCTACTCAATACAAAAAATATAAAAAAAGGGATATTTGTAAATATTGGCGGATTTTCCAATATCTCTATAGTCAATAACAACTCAATCAAAGGATATGATTTAGGTCCAGGTAATGTCTTTATGGACTTTTGGATTAATAAAATTAAAAATAAAAAATATGATAAAAATGGTTCATGGGCGAAAAGTGGGAAAGTATTAGATGATCTATTAAAACGCTTATTAAGTGATACATTTTTCAAAAAAAATCCGCCCAAAAGTACCGGTCGTGATTATTTTAATTTGAAGTGGTTAGCTAAATTTCATTTAAATGATAATAAAGCTGAAGATGTGCAAAGAACCTTCTTAGAATTAACTGCTCTATTAATTCTAAGGGAACTTGAAAAATTAACTGGTTATAAAGATGTGTTTATTTGTGGTGGTGGAGCAAATAATGACTTGCTTATGGATCAGTTATCAACACGTTCTCAATTAAACATTCATACCACTGAATATCTTGGCATTATGCCTAAGTTAATTGAACCCGTAGGCTTTGCTTGGCTGGCACGTCAATCTATAAACAATAACAAGTTAAACTACAAAACCATAACTGGCGCTAAAAAAGAAAATATCTTAGGCGTTGTTGTACATCCTTAATTCAACATATTTAAATCTAAGTTATAATTAGGATCTTTATTTTTTAATATTTTTAAGATGGATCAAAAAAAAGCAAAATTAACATTACCCGATGGAAAAACCATTGAGCTTCCCTTTATTGAAGGGAAAATGGGTAAGCCTGCAATTGATATTTCCCAATTATCACAGCACGGTTTGCATACTTACGATCCTGGATTTATGTCAACCGCCTCTTGCGGCTCTGCGATAACCTTTATTGACGGTGAAAAGAGTATTTTACTTTATCGTGGTTATCCAATTGAACAACTAGCAGAGCATTGTGACTTCCTAGATATTGCTTATTTGTTGCTTAATGGCGAGCTTCCAAATCAAAATGAAAAAACAAAATATGTATCCGAAGTAAAAAAACACTACCTTCTTCATGATCAACTGAATAGTGTCTTTAGAGGTTTCAGGCGTGACGCACACCCAATGGCTGTTATGGCGGCAGTCGTTGCTTCAAAATCAGCTTTCTATTTTGATGAAATGAATGTTTACAACCGCAACCATCGAAAAATATCAGCTTATAGATTAATCGGAAAAGTACCGTCCATTGCAGCATGGTCATATCTTTACAATTTAGGTAGACCATTTAATTATCCAAGAAATGATTTAAGTTATGCTGCAAATTTCTTAAATATGCTTTTTTCAAGTCCTACACAAAATTATGAAATTAATCCTGTACTAGTTCGTGCATTTGAGAGAATTTTAATTTTACATGCTGACCATGAGCAAAATGCTTCTACTTCAACTGTTAGATTAGTTGGTTCTAGTGGTGCTAATCCATTTGCTTGTATATCTTCAGGTATTGCTTCCTTATGGGGCCCTGCCCATGGTGGAGCAAACGAAGCAACTCTTAAAATGTTACAAGAAATCAGAAGTGAAAGTCGTATTGGGGAATATATTGAAAGAGCAAAAGACTCAACTGATTCTTTTAGATTGATGGGCTTTGGTCACAGAGTTTATCGTAATAAAGATCCTCGTGCAGAAATTATGCGAAAAACATGCCATGAAGTTTTATCTGAGCTTGGTTTAGAGAATGATTCCATATTTAAGCTTGCTTTGAAATTAGAAAAAATTGCGCTTGAAGATGATTATTTTGTTAAGAAAAAATTATATCCGAACGTTGATTTTTATTCAGGCATTGTTATGAGGGCTCTTGGCATTCCTAACTCAATGTTTACTGCTGTGTTTGCTTTAGCGAGAACTGCAGGTTGGATCGCTCATTGGAATGAAATGTTTATAGCTGATAATTTAAAAATTGGTAGACCAAGACAAATCTACAAAGGTAGACTTCCTCGGAATGTGTCCTTGGATAGGAATGTTTCTAAAGATTAATTCCTAAACTGAAAAAGATGAGCCACAACCACAAGTTGTAGTAGCGTTTGGATTTCTAATTACAAATTGAGAGCCTTGGACGTTATCCTGGTAATCAATTTCAGATCCTGTCAGGTACTGGAGACTCATTGGGTCGATTAACAAGGTTACATTATCCTTAGTCACCTGAGTATCATCTTCATTGACGGCTTCTTCGAAAGTAAAACCATATTGAAAACCAGAACACCCTCCACCGCTTACAAACACTCTTAGCTTAAGGTCTGGTGTTTCTTCTTCAGCAATTAGCTCTTTTACCTTTTTTACAGCATTGTCTGTAAAAATTAAAGGGTCAGGCATTTTTAAATCACTTGTCATCGTTATTTTCCTTTTTATTAAATACCTTTTTTAAGGCTTTACTTGTCTTAATTTTAGTAACATTCCCGTTTAGTATCGCACCTGTATGGATTTCAATATCACCATAAGTTATATCCCCGTTGACAATTGCTGTTGCATGAAGTTCTAGAAAGTCTTGTGCTTCAATATTTCCTTTTACCTCACCGGCAATAATAGCTGTATCAGTCTTAATGTCACCCGAAATTTTACTTTTTGGCCCCATAATCACTGAACCAGAAGCACCATCAGATAATGTTAAATTACCATATAATTTACCGTCTAAACGAATGCCCCCTGAAAAATTCATACTCCCACGAATATTCATTGTTTCATCAATTAGAGTATCAATAGCATGATTCTTTTTTCGTTTAAACAAATTTATCTCCTCTTTCCAACAATTTTCTCATAAAAAAGAATTTCTTCCTGAAGATCATTTTTTTCTTCTTTTAATTTCTTCAGCTCATCATCTTTTTTACTCATGGCAACTTCAATTAGCTGTAAATCTAACTTCAATTTCTGATTTTTATCTTTTAAATTTGATATTTCATCGTCTTGTTCATTAATTGTTAACAAATAATTAAATGAATTAGATCCATCAAAAACTTTATATGAAAAAAATACAGTAATTAAGAAAATAAATATTGCAAACGTTAAGGTTTTTAACCATACGGAACCAACCTTTACATTTGGTTTTCCTTGAACCAGCTTTATGCGTTTTTTTCTTTGAATTTTACTTAACATTTTCTATGGACTTAGAGGAAGCAGATTAAGACCAATATCTTCTTGATAATTAAACATAATGTTCATATTTTGTATAGCCTGTCCGGCTGCTCCTTTAACTAAATTATCAATTGTCGATAATATAATTAATTTTTTATCTCTTTTGAACAACGATATTTTACATTGATTTGATCCTCTCACCATTTTTGTTTTTGGTATTTTATTTACACCCATAAAATTAACAAAAATTGATTGATCGTAAGCCTCAGAATAAATAGAATCAAGCTCTTTTTCACTAGCATCTTCAGTTAAATCAACATAAATAGATGCATAAATTCCACGCACCATTGGGAGCAAATGTGGAACAAATAAAGCTTTAATATCTTTTATGTTTGTTATTTCTTTTAAATTCTCTTCAATTTCTGGCTCATGTCTATGTCCTTGAACTGAGTACGCATTAAAATTATCATAGGCTTCAGCCATTAAAAGATTGTCGTCATTTTTTTTACCGGCACCACTTATTCCAGACTTAGCATCAATAATAATAGTTTGTTCATTGATGATTTTTTTATTCAAGAGTGGGTAAAGAGCAAGTTGAATTGCAGTTGGGTAACAACCTGGATTTGCAATAATCTTGGCATTTTTTATTTCATTTTTCTTCAATTCAGATAAACCATATACAGCTATCTCAACTAGTTTTGGGCAGGCATGTTTCATTCCATACCACTGTTCCCACAACTGTATATTTTTTATTCTGAAATCAGCTGCTAAATCAATTATTCTTTTCCCTTTACTAACTAACATTTCTGCAAAGTTCATCGCTATACCGTTAGGTGTAGCAAAAAATATTAAGTCTGACTTTTCAAAACTTACATTGTCAGGATGAACAAATTTATTTTTAATTTTATTAGGCAGAAATGGAAAAATTTCAGTGACATTCTTTCCATCATCTTGTCTTGAGGTTATTTGATCAATTTCAATATTCGGATGATTGACTAATAACCTCAAAAGTTCTGATCCAGTGTATCCAGATCCGCCAACTATAGAAACATGTAATTTATCCATTTGTCGATTATAAATGATTTCCTAAAAAAAAAGCCGCTCGAAAGCGGCTTTAATAAATACTATAACGCTATCGTTTTGAAAACTGTTTGCGTCTTCTCGCTTTGCGTAAGCCAACTTTTTTTCTTTCAACTTCACGTGCATCTCGTGTTACATATCCAGCTTTAGAAAGTTCTGATTTTAATTCGGCATCATAGTCTAAAAGAGCTCTAGTAATTCCATGTCTTACTGCACCAGCCTGGCCAGATTCACCACCGCCAGAAACATTCACTTTAATATCAAATGTAGTTTCATTTTTAGTTAAATCTAAAGGTTGTTTTAAAATCATCTCTGATGTAAATCTTGAAAAATATTTATCAACTGGTAGACCGTTAATAGATATTTCACCTTTACCTTGCTGCATGAATACTCTTGCAACTGAGCTTTTTCTTCTACCTGTACCGTAATAATATTTACCTATCATAAAATTCTTTCAATTATATTGTTAATGGTTTTGGCTGTTGAGCACTATGCTCATGCTTGTCGCCAGAATAAATCTTTAATTT
>JAYQUI010000018.1:0-16967 GCA_038147655.1 Nitrosomonadales bacterium | reverse complement strand
GCTCGATACCTCATTGATCAAATCTTTTCCAAACTCGAAAATTAAACTAATTGACTGAGGGGCTAATTGAAGCGATCTTTTAATCGAATTGAGAAAACTATTGTCTTGATTACTCGAATAAACTGAAAAATTTACAATTAAAAGAACAATTAACAGGTTTAAATTTATTTCATGTTTTGAAAAAAGGGATCTATTTTTTCTTTTTTTTGAAGATAAAAACATTAATCATTTGCAAATGCAGTTTTAAACTCATCTAGAGAATCAAGTGCCATCCCACAACCATTCACAACACACATTAATGGTTCTTCAGCCACCAATACAGGGATCCCAGTTTCTTCAAATAATAATCTATCTAAGTTTTTTAGTAGAGCTCCACCACCAGTTAGAACCATACCGTTTTCAGCAATATCTGCTCCTAATTCAGGTGGGGTTTTTTCAAGAGCACTTTTAACCGCACTGATTATTGCATTTAATGGCTCCGCCAGTGCTTCGAGAATTTCATTGCTACTGATAATAATTTTTCTTGGCAGCCCCTCTGCCATACTTCTTCCCGTCACTTCCATTTCTAAGATCTCGTTTAGTGGGAAAGCACTACCAATTTGTTTTTTTATTTTTTCTGCAGTGGGTTCAGAAATCATCATGCCATAGTTACGCCGCATATAATCAATAATGGCTTGGTCAATTTTATCACCACCCACTCTCTCAGACTCGGCGTATACAATTCCACCCAATGAGGTAATCCCAACTTCAGTGGTTCCTCCTCCGATATCAATGACCATGGATCCTGTTGGGTCATTGACCGGAAGACCTGATCCAATAGCGGCTGCCATTGGTTCTTCAATTAGGTAAACCTGTTTTGCTCCAGCACGTTCGGCAGATTCACGAATTGCTCTTCGTTCAACTTGGGTAGCCCCATAGGGGACACAGATAACAATTCTTGGATTGGGGGAAAACCAACTTTTGGATGTAACTGTATTGATGAAATATTTAATCATTTCTTCTGTGACGTTAAAGTCAGCTATGACGCCATCCTTCATTGGCCTGATCGCCGTAATATTTTGTGGTGAGCGACCGAGCATGGTTTTAGCTTTGGCACCAACTGCAAGAATATCTGTTTTAGGTTGAGATCCAGTAGGACCAGCTTGATATCTCATAGCCACAACTGATGGCTCATCTAAAACGATTCCTCTTCCTTTGACATAAATTAATGTATTGGCTGTACCAAGATCAATGGCCATGTCTTGTTCAGAAAAGAAGTTTTTTAAAAATTTTTTCATGATTAAATTATGTCTTACAAACTATTTATGAATACATCTGTCCATGTATAATACTGCATTCTGAACATTATATCCTTATATTTATGGCCCTAACAGACAAAGATATTAAAAAACTAAGTCATTTAGCAAAAATTAATATTGATTCTAAAGATGAAGAAATAGTCCTTTCGAAATTAGAAGGAATTATCAAGCTGATTGATTCCATGCAGAAAGTTAATACCGATAACATTGACCCCATGTCACACGCCCTAGATATTTCTCAGCCACTCAGAGAAGATGTGGTCACAGAAAAAAATCAAAAAAATGATTTCTTAAAGTTAGGCCCTGAGTCTAATGAAGATTATTTTATAGTTCCTCGGGTCGTTGAGTAAAGTTATGAAGAATTTATCTATAAAAGAATTAAATTTGGGGCTTTCAAGTAAAAAATTTTCAAGTGAGGAGCTCACCAAGTTTTTTTTAAATAAAATAAAAACATCTAATCCTAAAATTAATGCTTTTATTACCGTTGATGAAGAGAAAAGTCTTCAACAAGCACGCGATGCTGACAAGAGAATTAGTCAAGATAATATGAATGAGTTGACGGGAATACCAATTGCACAAAAAGATATTTTTTGTGCCAAAGGTTGGAAGACAACCTGTGGCTCCAAAATGCTTGATAATTTTTATTCACCTTATGACTCCAAAGTGATCGAGTTATTCAATCAAAGCGGCGCAGTCAATCTTGGTAAAACCAACATGGATGAATTTGCTATGGGATCGTCAAATGAAACTTCTTACTATGGCGAAGTTAGGAATCCATGGAATTTAGATTATGTCCCAGGAGGAAGTTCTGGAGGAAGTGCAGCTGCTGTAGCTTCTGGTATGGCACCCGCTGCAACAGCAACTGACACGGGTGGATCTATTCGACAGCCAGCATCTTTATGTGGCCTTACAGGTTTAAAACCGACCTATGGTTTAGTATCTCGTTTTGGGATGATTGCCTTTGCATCTAGTCTTGATCAAGCTGGCCCAATCGCAAAATCTGCTGAAGATTGTGCGTTAATGCTGAAAGTCATGGCAGCCCATGATACAAGAGACTCGACCTCAATCAAGCAGAATATTCCTGATTATCTAAAAAGTCTTGATAATCCAATTAAAGGGAAAACAATTGGCTTACCTAAAGAGTTCTTTAATGATGATTTAAACCAGGAAGTAAAGATTGTATTAGAGCAAGTTATAGATTCCTATCAGAAAATGGGAGTTAATTTCAAGGAAATTTCACTAGCTAATTCACATCTCTCAATACCAGTCTATTATGTGATTGCACCAGCAGAAGCCTCAAGTAACCTATCCAGATATGACGGAGTTAAGTTTGGATACAGAGCTAAAGAGTTTAAAGATCTTGAAGAAATGTATTTAAAAACTAGAGAGCAGGGATTTGGAGAGGAAGTAAAGAGACGAATTTTAGTGGGCACCTATGTTCTCAGTGCCGGATATTACGACGCCTATTATTTGAAAGCACAAAAAATTAGAAGACTAATAGCTGATGATTTTAAAAATGCCTTTAAAGAATGTGATTTAATTTTGGCTCCGTCCTGCCCATCAACAGCTTTTAAAATTGGTGACAAAACAGAAGATCCTGTCTCAATGTATATGCAGGATATGTACACAATTTCAACAAATCTAGCTGGACTTCCTGCGATTAGTTCTCCTGCAGGGTTTATAAACAAGATGCCAGTTGGTTTTCAGCTGATTGGAAACTATTTTGATGAGGCCACGATATTAAACTTTACACATCAATATCAGCAGATAACTGATTGGCATCAAAAAACTCCAGGGGCTGATATATGAGCTGGGATATTGTTATAGGTATAGAAACTCACGTTCAGTTAACCACCCAGACAAAAATCTTTTCTGGTGCCTCTACTTCTTTTGGCATGCCAGCCAATGAAAATGCTTGTTTAGTCAGCCTTGCCTATCCTGGAACACTTCCGGTACTAAATAAAGAAGCAGTCAAAAAAGCTATTAAGTTTGGTTTGGCTGTGAATGCTGACATTGCTGAGCATTCTGTATTTGCTAGAAAAAATTATTTTTATCCTGATCTGCCTAAAGGTTACCAAATTAGTCAATTTGAATTACCTGTCGTGAACAACGGTTTTTTAACAATTGGTGATAATAAAAAAATTAGAATCCTGCGTGCTCATCTAGAAGAGGATGCCGGTAAGTCTGTCCATGGAATCTTAAATAATCAAACAGGTATCGATTTAAATCGTGCAGGTACTCCCTTGCTCGAAATTGTGACAGAGCCTGATATGAACTCCGCTCAAGAAGCAATTGCCTATGCAAAAAAATTACACAATCTGGTCCAATGGATCGGAGTTTGCGATGGAAATATGCAAGAGGGTAGTTTCCGATGTGACGTCAATGTTTCTGTTAAGCCGAGTGGTTCTGAGAAGCTCGGCACACGTAGGGAAATTAAAAATTTAAATTCATTTAGAAATATGGAGCAAGCAATCAATTTTGAAGTGAATTGGCAAATTGAACAGCTTGAGGATGGAAATGAAATAGTTCAATCCACGGTTTTATTTAATCCTGACACCGGTGAAACTAGAGCAATGAGATCTAAGGAAGAGGCTAATGACTATCGTTACTTCCCTGATCCAGATTTGCTTCCTCTAAAAATCACTCAAGAAGATATTGATGATATTAGATCCACTTTGGGTGAACTTCCTGAGGTGTCAATTAGAAGGTTAGTAGAGGATTTTAAATTAAATGATGCAGATGCTGCAATCATCACGTCCAATAAGCAAACTTATGAATTCTTTCAATCATTGATTTCTGAAGGATTAGATCCAAAAATTACAGCGAATTGGATTGTGGTAAATTTATTTGCAAAATTAAATGATAATGAATTAAGCATCAGTGAGTCCCCAATTAATAAAGATCAGTTTGTATTTCTTATTCGTCGAATAATGGACAAGACTATTTCAAATAATGCGGCGAAGAAAATTTTTGATCTGCTTTGGGATGATCCAAAGGTTGAGGTTGATCAATCTATTGAATCTCTGGGTCTTAAACAAGTTAGTGATTCATCAGCGATTCTCCCTTTAGTGCAGGAGGTTATTGCTCATAATCAAGCCATGGTTGAACAATTTAAATCTGGAAAAGACAAAGCCTTTAATGCGCTTGTTGGACAGGTAATGAAATTATCCAAAGGGAAGGCAAACCCTGGACAGGTTAGTGAACTCCTAAAGGACGAGCTGAATAAAGTTTAGGCTCCATAAACACTTAGGTAATTTTCAATTTTTTCTAAGTATTGATTCAATTCCTTATTTTTCTTAATGAAATCTATAACATCATCAAGATTTATCAAAGGAAATACATCAATATTGAAATCATTTTTAACCTCTTGAATTGCACTTTCATGACCTTGACCTTTTTCTTGGCGGTCAATAGCCACAATAATTGCTTTTGGGTTCCCCCCGTGTGCTTTAATAATATTTATTGATTCACGAATAGCAGTACCAGCAGAAATAACATCATCAATAATGACTACATCACCTTGAATTGGATGCCCAACAATTTGACCTCCCTCACCATGATCTTTTACTTCTTTTCTATTAAAAGCAAAGTTTATCTTTGCATCTCCAAAGGCTATTGCTGTTGCACTGACTATAGATATTCCTTTGTATGCTGGACCGAACAATAAATCAAAAGTAATATTATTTTTTTTAATGAGATCCCTATAAAACTCTCCTAATTCTTTCAAATCCTTACCGTTATTGATAAGACCCATATTAAAGAAATAAGGAGAAATTCTTCCCGCTTTTGTTTTAAATTCTCCAAATTTAAGTATCTGATTTGAGATGGTAAAATTGATAAATTGTTCAGAAAGTGTATTCATATATGAGAGTTATAACGGTTAATTTAAATGGTATCAGATCTGCTTTAAGAAAGGGATTTTTTGAATGGATGCGATTACAAGATGCTGATTTTATTTGCATTCAAGAACTTAAGGCTCAAGAGAAAGATATGACTGAAGAAATGCTCAATATTAATGGTTATGCTGGGTATTTTTCATATGCTGAGAAGCCTGGATATAGTGGTGTCGGTATCTATACAAAAATTAAACCAAAAAAAACAATTTCCAAATTAAATTTTGACACTGTTGATGATGAGGGACGATATATTGAATTAATTTATGATGATGTATCCATAATTTCTTCATATTTTCCATCCGGTTCAAGTGGCGATATTCGTCAGGAAATAAAATTTGATTTTCTTAAATTCATGACTGAATTTTTAAATTTGAAAACTCAAAAAAAAGAAAAAATTATTCTATGTGGTGATTTAAATATTGCTCACAAAGAGATCGATTTAAAAAATCATAAAGGCAATAAAAAGAATTCTGGGTTTTTACCTGAAGAAAGGGCATGGATAACTTATTTAATAGAGGAAATAGGTTGGAAAGATACCTATCGAAATGTTTATCCAAATGAAGAAGAGTTGGCTTATACATGGTGGAGTAATAGGGGTCAGGCTTGGTCAAATAATGTTGGATGGAGGATTGATTATCAAATGATATCACCTAGCTTTACCTATAAAATAAAAGATGCTGTTGTTTATAAGGAGGAACGATTTAGTGATCATTCCCCATTGATAGTTGATTATGATTTTAATTTATAAGGAGCAACTTTCAGAAGTAATAACATTCCAGGTATGGCCAGCATAAAACATAAATAAAAGAAATTTGTCCACCCTAGTGATTCCACTATAAAGCCTGTTGATGCATTGGTGATGGATCTTGGGATAGACGCAAGGCTTGTGAACAAAGCAAATTGAGTCGCTGTATATCTAGGATCAGTCTGTTTGGATATAAAAGCAATTAATGCTGTTGTACCTAAACCCATTGCAAAAGATTCTAAACCGACTGTGATGCCTAATAAAATTAGGTTATGCCCGACCATTGATAAGACAATGAATGGAATAATTGTAACCAACTGGAGAAAACCAAAAATCCAAAGCGCCTTATTAATACCAATTTTGATCATCCAAATCCCACCAAGAAAGCCCCCAATCACACTTGCCCAAAGTCCTGCATTTTTCGCAATAATTCCTATCTCGGTCATCGAAAAATTGAGATCAATGTAAAATGGAGTAACTAATGCTGTCGCCATACTATCACCCAGCTTGTATAGAAATATGAATAACAAAATATACAACGCATTTTCCTTGCCATTCTTTTTGAAAAAAGAAATAAAAGGTTGAATCACAGAATCTTTAAGATTTTTTGGCTGAATATATTGTGTGACAGGTTCTTTGACTGCTAAGGTCATACCAATTCCAACCATCATAAATAGCGAAGTAATTAGGAAAACATTTTGCCATGAGATCATATCTGCAAGAATAAGAGACAGAGATCCTGGGATTAAACTAGAAATTTTATAAGCATTGACATGAATTGCATTTCCTATACCGAGTTCAGCATCATCCAGAATTTCTCTTCTGTAAGCATCAATAACGACATCATGACTCGCGCTAAAGATTGCAATTAAAAATGAAATTAAAGCGATTGTTTTTAAATCTATCGCTGCATTGAAAAAACCAAGTGATGCTATTGATAAAAGTAATAAAATTTGGAAAACAATTAGCCACCCCCGCCGCCGGCCCATTAAAATTTTATATCGATCAAATATCGGAGCCCATATAAACTTCCAGGTAAAAGGAAGCTGAATTAGAGAAAATAAACCGATAACTTTTAAGTCAATATTTTCAATTCTTAACCAAGCGGGTATTAAGCTAATTAAGATAAAAAGCGGTAGGCCAGAGGAAAAACCAGTCAGGCAACATATGCCCATTTTTTTATTAAAAAGAACTTTTAGGTATTTATTCATTGGCTATTTGCTTAATTTAAAAATACCAATTGACCCTCTTAAGTTAGAAAAATATTTGATTGGTTGATTTTCAGTAAGAAATAACTGATCTTCAATAATGAAACGTTTTTTTTCGCATAAATCATAAAAGTCTTTCACTGTACACAAATGAATATTGGGAGTGTTATACCATTCATGAGGCAAATCTGAAGACTTTGGCATTTTGCCATTTAGAATTTGCAATCTATTTTTCCAATAACCAAAATTAGGAAATGAAACAATAATGTTTTTTGCAACTCTTTTCATTTCATCCATAATCTTTTCAATGTTGACCATGGCTTGTAGAGTCTGCGATAAAATAACTGTATCGAAAAATTGATTATCAAAAACAGATAAACCATCCTCAAGATTCATTTGAATAATGTTTATTTTATTTTTAATTCCTTTTTCAATATTTTTTGGAGTGATTTCGATGCCATAGCCAGCAGTCATTTTTTCTGCTTGTAAATATTTTAATAAAGCTCCATCTGCACAACCCAAATCTAATACTTTGCTATTAGGTTCTATCCACTCAGAAATTTTAATAAAATCGAGTCTATTCATATTAAGACCTTAGATAGTTCCTCACTGTATTATGATAATGTTCACTTTCTAACAAGAATGCATCATGCCCTGTTTCAGCTTCAATCTCTGCGTATGTGACATTGATATTATTATCCAAGAGAGCTTTTACAATTTCTTTAGATCGTGATGGAGGAAATCTCCAGTCACTTGAAAATGAAATAACCAAATATTTAGCTTTTATTTTTGCAAACACATTTGATAATTTATTTTTGAAATTTTTTTCGAGATCAAAATAATCAAGCGCCTTAGTCATACGCAGATAGGTATTTGCATCGAAAGTCATTGCGAATTTATCACCCTGATAATTTAAATAGGATTCTATTTCATAATTTTGTTGAAAATTATAGTTATATTTCCCTTGAATTAATTTTCTTCCAAATTTTTTGTCCATAGAATCATTTGACAGATAGGTGATGTGACCAAGCATCCTAGCTATTCGAAGCCCCTTTTTTGGTTTTGTTTTTTGTTGATAAAAATTACCCTTATAAAATTCATCATCTTGAAGAATGGCTTGTCTGGCAACCTCATTGAATGCAATATTTTGTGCGGTAAGGCTTGGAGCTGCAGCAATACATAATATTTTTTCAACTGCATCAGGAAAGTCAATGGACCACTGCATAGCCTGCATTCCACCTAAACTTCCTCCCACAATTGCATATAGTTTTTCAATACCTAAACTATTAATTAATTTTTTTTGAGAGGCAACCCAATCCTTCACCGTTAAAATAGGAAATGAAGACCCCCATACTTTTTTTGTTTTTGGATTTATTGATTTTGCAGAAGTAGAACCATCGTTACCTCCAAGATTGTTAATACCGATAACAAAATATTTATTTGTGTCTATGGGCTTGGCTGGGCCAACCATGTTGTCCCACCACCCTGAATATTTATCATTTTTATGATACTTGCCAGCTATGTGGTGATTCCCTGATAGAGCATGAGGTATAAAGATAGCATTTGTTTTATTATTATTTAATTTACCATAGGTCTCATAAATTAATTCAAATTCACTGAGTTTTTTGCCACAAACCAGTGCCAACTCATCCTTACAATGAAATATTTTTGACTCTACAATACCAACCGATTTACCCAATTTAAGAAAATAACCCTTTAGTGATTCTGTAATGGCCTAATAAATCTTTATAAGACTCTACTTGATTAAAATTATACCTATTAAAAATCTCTTGTACTTCATCTTTTTGATTATAGCCATGTTCAATAATAATTAAGCCTTGCCTATTTAAATAGTGAGTACTATTTTTGATGATTTTATGAATATCAGCAAGCCCATCATTTTTCGATACTAATGCCCGTTTCGGTTCAAAGTGAAGTTCATTTAAATGAGGATCTTTATAAGAGATATAGGGTGGATTAGAGATAATGAGATCAAATTTTATGTTCGGAATATTTTCAAACCAGTTGCTCAAATAGACGATGCCCTGTATGTCAAATTTTTGTAGATTTTTTTTAATACCATGAACGCAACGTTTCGAAATATCACTTAAATGAAGATTGACTTTGTTTTTTGTTTCTAATTTAGCTGAAATCCCAATTGATCCACTGCCAGCCCCTAAATCTAAAAGCTCGATATTATCTTTTAAGATTTTTTTTTCTTTCAATATATCTATAATTAATTCTGTTTCAGGTCTGGGAATTAACATCGATGAGTTAATATAAAAAGCTCGTCCATAAAAACTCCATTCCTTAAAAATATAGGCGAGGGGTTTTCCTGTTGCCCTGATACTGACAAATTTTTTAATTTTTTCATATTGAGCTTTGCTTATTGTTTTTTTTAAAAGCAGTTGAGTGTTATTTATTTTCAGGACAAACAGTAAAATTTGATTTAATTCTAAAGTTATTTCTCTAGGTGAAATTTTTAAATTATTCGATAATAATTTTTTACACTCTTGTTTTGTTTGACTAAGGTTGATTGAAGTCATTACTCATTTTCTTCAGCCAGAAGTGATGCTTGGTGCTCAAGAGAGAGAGCACTGATCATTTCTTCAAGATCACCGTCCATAATAAAATCTATCTTATAGAGAGTTAAATTAATACGATGATCAGTAATTCTTCCTTGAGGAAAATTGTATGTTCTAATTCTCTCACTTCTATCCCCGCTGCCGATCAAACTTTTCCTTTCACTGGCCCGTTGGGATTGCTGAGCTTGAATTTGATTGTCTTTTATTTTTGCTGCAAGAATACTCATCGCTTGTGCTTTATTTCTGTGTTGTGATCGATCATCTTGACATTCAACTACAATTCCAGTTGGCTCATGAGTAATTCTAACTGCAGAATCAGTTTTGTTAATATGTTGTCCACCTGCGCCAGATGCACGATAAGTATCTATTCTGATATCTGCAGGATTGATATCTACATCTTCAATTTCATCTGCCTCAGGCAATACAGCAACAGTGCATGCGGAAGTATGAATTCTTCCTTGTGTTTCTGTGTCAGGAACTCGTTGCACACGATGCCCCCCAGATTCAAATTTTAGCTTTGAGTAAGCTCCGTCACCGTTAATCTTTGCAATAATTTCTTTATAACCTCCAAGCCCACTTTCATTTGATGAAATAACTTCAACATTCCAATTATTTCTTTCCGCATATCGCGTGTACATTCGGTAAAGATCAGCAGCAAATAAGGCAGATTCATCTCCGCCAGTGCCAGCCCTAATTTCTAAGAAGATATTTTTATCATCGTTCGGGTCTTTAGGTATCAGAAGTGTTTGTAATTTTGATTCAAAATTTATGATCTCATCTTTACTGTTATCAATTTCTTCTTGAGCAAATTCTTTCATCTCAGGGTCGGATAACATTTCTTTTGCTTCTTTAATATTTTGGGTGAGTTTTTTATAACCCGAATAAGTTTCGATAATAGGTGTTAAGTCAGCATGTTCTTTTGAGATTTTTTTGAATAAATCTAAATCAGAAGTTATTCCTTCCGAGCTCAATTTATTATTTAATTCTTCATATTTTAGGATTAAATTTTCTAATTTATTTTTCATTGAGTCTTTCATTGCTTAATCCTTTAACTTATATATTTGTTTAATTAGCTTGGCATTATTTTTATCTTCATTAATAGATTTTGTTGGAAAATGAAGTAACTTTTTAGTAAGGTTCCTGGCAAGTTTTTCGCATACCTCTTTTGGATCAATACCCTTTTGAATATCTTTAATCGCTTTTTCAAGCTCTCTAGACTTTGTATCATCAAAAAGATTTTTTAGTGAAATAGTTAGAGGAACATTTTTTGTGTTTTGATTATTAAGATAATCATTTAAAAGTTTATCAAGAAGCCTAAAAGCTTTTTCAAGTTCTTGTGTGCGAAGATCCATGCCTTCTTGGGCTAACATCGCCAAATCATCTAAGTTGTATAAAAAGGTATCATCAAGGTTTTCTATTTCTTTTTCAATGTCTGCTGGAACAGCCAGGTCGACAAAAAACATGGGTTTATGTTTTCTTATCTTGATAGCCTCTTCAATCATGCCAAGCCCTATAATGGGCAATTGACTACCAGTACATGACACTACAACATCATATTGATGAATGATTTTTTCAACGTCACTTATTAGACATGAATCACCATTAATTTTTTTTGCCAGCTTGGATGCTTTATCTAGGGTCCTGTTGGCTATTGTGGATTTTTTTGGGGAATATTTTGCAAAGTATTTTGCACTTAATTCATTCATTTCTCCTGCACCAATGAATAAAATATTAAGGCCACTGATGGCCCCAAAAATTTTTGTAATCAGTCTAACGGCAGCGGATGCAATGGTAGTTGAATTGGTGCCTATTTGGGTTTTTGAACGAATTATCTTTGATAACTCAAACACTTTGCTAAAAAAAGGTATTAAATTGTTGTCTAGTAAATTGCCATTTTCAGAAATGCGATAAGCTTGCTTCACCTGGCCAAGGATTTGAGGTTCCCCAATAATCATACTATCCAGACCTGCTCCAACGGATATGGCATGTCGAAGTGCTGCCGATCCATTTAAAAAATAACAATGATCACTAATTTCTTTTATTTTTATGTTGTGATGTTTGCACAGCCATTCTCGTAAAACTTTATCATTTAACACTGATGAATATATTTCTGTTCTATTGCAGGTTGATAAAATTACAACTCCAGTTTTCAAATTAGCTTTAAATTCATTTAATGATTTTGTTAAGGAGTCTTGATTAAAAACAAATTTATCTCTTAGCGAGGCAGGAGCAGATTTATGGTTAATGCCAAGGACAGTTACTTTCATGTAGATCGTCGCGAAATTTGTTTACGTTGTTACTAATATTATGTAAAAGCAGTTAAAATACTCATTTTACATGACTAATTAGATATTAAGGATTAAAAGTATGAGTAAAGACTTTAGGATTGCGCCAAGTATTTTGTCTGCAGACTTTGCGAAATTAGGACAAGAGGTCAGTGATGTAATTACCTCAGGCGCCGATATCGTTCATTTCGATGTAATGGATAACCACTATGTTCCAAATTTAACTATTGGTCCATTGGTATGTGAAGCAATTCGGCCTGTCACAGATGCGATAATTGATGTTCATTTGATGATTGAGCCGGTGGATAGAATTATTCCAGATTTTGCTAAAGCAGGCGCAAACATCATTACCTTTCATCCTGAAGCCTCAAATCATATCGATAGAAGTTTATCTTTAGTTCGTGACCAAGGCTGTAAATCTGGATTAGTTTTTAATCCAGCAACACCCCTCGACTACTTAGACTATGTCATGGATAAAGTTGACATGGTGTTATTGATGTCAGTCAACCCTGGTTTTGGAGGTCAAAAATTTCTTCCTTCTGCCTTAGAAAAATTAAAAGCAGCAAGAAAAAAAATTGATGCTTACACGCAAGAAACAGGAAGAGAGATTTGGTTAGAAATTGATGGTGGGGTAAATGCCAATAATATTGCTGATATTGTAAGAGCAGGGGCTGATACCTTTGTTGCAGGATCGGCGGTTTTTGGTGCAGCTAATGATAACGACCCCAATCGATACAATACCATTATTAAACAATTAAGAGACTCATTAGCCAGTGCTTAAAAAAATATGACCGCTGGAATATCAAACAAAAAATTAAAAGCTATTCTCATTGACCTTGATGGCACAATGTTTGACACTGCTCCAGAAATCGCTATGGCAATGAATCAGACTTTACAGGCTTTAAATTTTAAAACTCTTTCGTTTAATACAATCAGGCAGTTTATTGGCAAAGGGGTAGATAATTTAGTTAATCAATCATTATTGGCATCAAATGAAAAAGGTCATACAGAAAAAAATAAGGCTTTAAAGTTGTTTAATGATTTTTATAAAAAGATTGCAAAACAAAGCAAGCCTTATGATGACGTTGAAAGTACTCTTCAATTTTTACAAGATAAACAAATTAAATTAGCTTGTGTAACTAATAAGCCATCGTGTCATACATATTTAATTTTAGAAGAATCAGACTTTGAAAAATTTTTTGATTGTATAATTTGCGGCGATGAAATGGAGTTTAAGAAACCTCATCAATTTTCAATTGATTTTGTGAGAAAAAAATTAGATGTTACAGAGATGGAAACTTTAATGGTTGGTGACTCGAGTAATGATATTAAGGCTGCAAATAATGCAGGAGTTAGTGTGGCAACTGTTCCATATGGTTATCAATACGAAGAACCGATAGAAAATTTCCCCGTAAGTTTTGCGCTCCAACAATTTAGCGATCTAAAGCATTTAGTGCATTAACTAATGGAAATTAATCTATCCAAAGAGCAGTTTTCAATATACCAGTCCCAGGGGTATAACAGAATCCCTCTTGTGAAAACTTGCTATGCTGACCTTGAAACCCCTCTATCTATATATCTTAAAGTTGCTAATAGTCCTTACTCATATTTGCTTGAATCAGTGGAAGGCGGAGAAAATTTTGGGCGATATTCAATCATTGGCATGCCAGCAAAAAAATTAATCCAAGTCCGACAAAAAAATGTTGAAATAATTGAGAGCGGAAAAACGATTTTTACTGAAAATAATTCAGATCCACTTGGATTCATTGATCAATACTTGGCCAATTATAAGACACCTAAAGATTTAGACCTCCCGCGTTTCTCAGGAGGTTTGGCTGGATATTTCGGCTATGAAACCATTCATTATATTGAGCCAAAGCTCATCAAAGAATTCATAAAAGATGATTTAGATTTACCTGATATTCACTTAATGGAATCTGATGAGGTTATTGTGTTTGATAATTTGACGGGGAAATTATCCATAGTTGTTTATGCGAACGATGATTTATCGTCCTTCGATCACGCTATCAATAGACTTGCGAATATTGAGTTGATGATTGAATCGCAACTTAAAAATGATAATACTCAATCAAAAAAGAGTGTTGATGATACTAAAGCAGATTCTGAATTTGGTGAGAAGAATTTTCATCAAGCGGTGGATAAAATAAAAGAATACATCGTCGAAGGTGATGTAATGCAGGTCGTTCTATCTCAAAGGATGGTAAAAAAATTTCAGCTTCCCGCAATTTCTCTTTACAGAGTGTTAAGAAGTATAAACCCATCCCCCTATATGTTTTTTTATCACTTTAATAATTACTTTATTGTTGGCGCTTCACCAGAAATTTTAGTTCGTTTAGAAAATGACACCGTTACAGTCC
Organism: Nitrosomonadales bacterium; assembly: GCA_038147655.1. Lineage (GTDB taxonomy): Bacteria > Pseudomonadota > Gammaproteobacteria > Burkholderiales > Methylophilaceae > BACL14. The sequence continues at coordinate 2,572 of JAYQUI010000018.1, read as the reverse complement.
GTCCAATTGCAGGCACAAGGCCAAGAGGAGAGAATAGTCAGCTTGATAAAGATTTGGAAAAAGATTTATTAAATGATCCAAAGGAGATTGCTGAACATATTCAGCTGATGGACTTAGGTAGGAATGATATTGGTCGCGTTTCTCAACCAGGCAGTGTTGTAGTAACTGATAAAATGACAATAGAAAGGTACTCACATGTGATGCATATCGTATCGAATGTGGAGGGATCAATTCAAAAAAATTTATCACCCATGGATGTATTGAAAGCTACTTTCCCAGCCGGAACAGTTAGTGGAGCACCAAAAGTTCGCGCTATGGAAATAATCAATGAACTTGAATCAACAAAACGTGGCGTATATGCAGGCGCTGTTGGCTACATTGGATATGATGGTACGTTAGATGTTGCGATTGCTATAAGAACCGGAGTAATCAAATCAGGAAAGCTATTTGTACAAGCTGGGGCAGGCGTGGTTGCTGATTCAATAGCAAAAAATGAGTGGGATGAAACAAATAATAAGGCAAAAGCCGTTTTGCGAGCTGCTGAAATAGCAGAGAAAGATTTCGGATAATGTTATTGATGCTTGATAATTACGATTCTTTTACGTACAACTTGGTACAGTATTTTGCTGAACTTGGCCAAGACGTAAAGGTATTCCGTAACGACAAAATTTCAGTTACTGAAATTGATGAGATAAAACCAGATTATATTGTTATATCTCCTGGACCCTGTACACCAAATGAGGCAGGTATTTCACTTGAAATCGTTCATTATTTTCAAGGCAAGATTCCTTTGCTTGGAGTATGTCTTGGACATCAATCAATTGCTCAGGCGTTTGGTGGAAAAATAATTCATGCTAAAAAAATAATGCATGGCAAAACCTCAAAAATCGGACATGATAATCATGGTGTATTTGCAAATTTATCTAATCCTTTCACAGCCACCAGATATCATTCCCTTGTGGTTGAAAGGGAGAGCTGCCCGGAATGTTTTGATATAACTGCTTGGTCAACAGATGATAATGAGATCATGGGCATAAAACATAAAACTTTACCAATTGAAGGCGTTCAATTTCACCCTGAGTCAATTTTGACTGAGCATGGACATGACTTATTGAAAAATTTTTTAGAAACTTATGAGTAATTTTTTAAAAAAATTAATAGCTAAAGAAAATTTAAGTCATAACGAGATGACTGAATTAATGCAATCAATTATGTCAGGTGGATTATCACCAAATTATGTTTCAGCAATCCTGACTGCCCTTTCTATTAAAGGTGAGACTATTGATGAAATTTCTGCTGCAGCTCAAGTGTTAAGAGATAATCTTACCCCTGTAGATCTAGACGATGATGTTGTAGATACTTGTGGCACTGGAGGCGATGGACTAAAGACTTTTAACATATCAACATGCGCATCTTTTGTTGCTGCTGGTGCTGGCGTCAGAATAGCAAAGCATGGGGGGCGCTCAATTTCATCATCCTCTGGAAGTGCGGATGTGCTCGAAAGTCTTGGGGTTAATGTGTCAATTGATAATATAAAAATGAAACAACTGGTTGATAGTATTGGTATTGGTTTCATGTTTGCACCCAATTTTCATCCTGCTATGAAACATGTCGCCCCAATTAGAAAAGATCTTGGCATTCGAACCATATTTAATGTGTTAGGACCTCTTTCCAATCCAGCGAATGCGAAAAGACAGGTGATAGGAGTATTTAATAAATCATTAACCTCAATATTTTCAGAGGTGTTAAAGAAGCTTGAATCAAAAAAAGTATTGGTTGTTCATGGGCACGATGGCATGGATGAGATATCGATGTCTGGCAAAACATTTATTTCTGAACTAGATAGCGGGAGTATTACTAATTATGAAATACACCCAAATGATTTTGGTTTTAATGTTGAAGATAATAAACATTTATTTGCCGCTGATGTAAATGCATCTAAGGAAATCATTTTAAAAATTCTAAATAAAGAAGATCTGCCAGCAAAAAATATTGTGCTTTTGAATTCAGCTGCAATCATTTATGTTGCAGGGCTTGCAAATAATTTAAACGATGCAATAGAGTTGGCAGTCAAATCTATTCAAGATGGTAATGCTTTAAATAAATTAAAAGAATTAGTAAAAGAATCAAATGAGTAATATTTTAGAAAAAATTGAAGCGACCAAGTTGCAAGAGGTTGAACAACTAAAAGGTCACGTCAGCCTTAATCAAATTAAGGTACATAGCTATTTAAAAAACCCTTGCCGTGATTTTGTGGGATCCATAAAAAAAAATCATTTGTCTGGTAAATCATCTGTCATTGCTGAAATAAAGAAAGCCAGCCCTTCAAAAGGTGTTATTAGAGAAAAATTTAATCCTGTAGATATTGCAAGATCTTATGAAAAATATGGGGCTGTATGTCTTTCGATCTTAACTGATGAGAAATATTTTCAAGGAGATTTAAAATATTTAAATCTAGTAAAGCAAGAAGTGGGTCTTCCTATTTTAAGAAAGGACTTCATCGTTGATCCTTATCAAATCTATGAATCCAAAATCAATGGAGCGGATTGTATATTATTGATTGCAGCTATAC
>JAYQUI010000017.1:0-17516 GCA_038147655.1 Nitrosomonadales bacterium | reverse complement strand
TTTTCCCATGAACTATAAAGTCACTAACATATGCTTTATCCAATTCAATTAAACCTAGGTTTAGGTCATTAAATGAAAAATTAATTTTTTTCATTTGCATCCTGAGCGCACCATGCTTTAGATTTTTATTTAAACAGCGTCCATCATAAATTGCACCGATGTCGTGTTGAGGCAATGTGCTAATAATTTTCCTGGTACATACACAAAAATAAGTTTTTTCTTCGGGAATAAGATCTAGATAGCTCACATAGTCATTTAGATGATCAGTCTGATAATAGATCTCATCAGGGTCTAAAAGAAAGTCTTTTAAAATTTTAATTATGTTTTCTGAGTAAATTTTTTTTGATCGCTCAGAATCAATGTCATCGATTCTTAGTTTCCATAGCCCGTTGTTATGTTTTGCATCAATGTAGCTAGTTATCGCACTCAAAAAAGAGCCAATGTGAAGCTTGCCCGATGGGCTGGGAGCAAATCGACCAATGTAGAGATTATCACTCACGGTAAGGCTCGATATACCAATCAGTCATATCTGAACCGATCATGACTAAATTACAGGCAAGCTTTCTTTCATTAAATGGTGAGGCATAAAAATGATATTTTCTTTGAATATTAAAAGGATATTTATTGCCTTGTACGATCGATATCTTTCCGCAGTATATTGAATCATCCAAGAACTGAAGGTTAAAGTCGGACACTAGTTTTTTTGCATATTTTTTTGCTTTTTCTTGCTTTGCTAAACTGTCAACAAAAAAAATCAGACCTAAAATTAATAAAATAAAAAATAATGTATTCAAAATTGCACCAAAATATTACAAAAATGTAATTTAAATGTTTTAATATTGTGCATCTTAAGAGTATTAAGATTGTTTAGTTTTTATTTTATCTTATCAAAAGGTATTGTTTATCTTTATTATTTTTCGTAGGAACAGGCAATGGAAAATTTAGTTGATCAAAGTAATGTGTTATTTGTGCTTTTGGGCGCGATAATGGTGTTGGCAATGCATGCAGGATTTGCTTTTTTAGAGGTTGGCACCGTGAGGGAAAAAAATCAGGTGAATGCTCTCGCTAAAATTATTGCTGACTTTGCTATATCAACGATCGCTTATTTTTTTATAGGTTATTCCTTAGCGTATGGATTGAATTTCTTTGACTCCGCTACTGCCATCTCAGAAAAAAGTGCATATGAATTAGTTAAATTTTTCTTTTTACTTACTTTTGCTGCAGCTATTCCGGCAATTATTTCTGGTGGCATTGCTGAAAGAGCTTGCTTTAAACCACAATTGATTGCTTCTTTCGTTATTGTTGGTTTTATTTACCCAACATTTGAAGGAATCGTGTGGAACGGAAACTTCTCTATTCAATCGATGTTTGAAGCAATTTTTGGTTATGAATTTCATGACTTTGCAGGGTCCATCGTTGTACATGGCTTTGGTGGTTGGTTAGCACTGGCTGCAGTTTTGATCCTGGGTTCCAGATACGGAAGATATAAAAAAGATGGCTCTTTGGTGGCTTTTCCCCCATCCAGCATACCTTTTCTAGCGCTAGGCTCATGGATTCTTACCGTGGGATGGTTTGGATTTAATGTCATGTCCGCGCAAGAATTAGAAGGCATATCAGGACTGGTTGCAGTTAATTCGCTGATGGCCATGGCTGGCGGTACTTTGGCAGCGTTGTTGGTAGGAAAAAATGACCCTGGGTTTTTATATAATGGACCTTTAGCTGGCCTTGTTGCTGTTTGTGCAGGTTCTGATTTATTCCATCCAATCGGCGCGCTGATAACCGGCGGCATAGCAGGTGCATTGTTTGTTGTGACTTTTAACATGACACAAAATAAGTGGAAGATTGATGACGTACTCGGTGTTTGGCCTCTGCATGGATTATGTGGCCTATGGGGTGGTGTAGCTGCGGGTATCTTTGGGCTTGAGATGTTAGGTGGACTTGGCGGTGTGTCATTTATGGCGCAATTAGTAGGTTCTCTAATCGGCGTCGGTTTTGCTTTTGTTTTTGGATATATTGTTTACAAAGTGATTAACTCGATTAGCAATTTAAGACTTGATCAAGAGTCTGAGTATAACGGGGCTGATATATCTATTCATAAAATCACTGCTTCCCCAGATATCGATCGCTAATCTCATGCTAGAATTTGGTGATGAGAAAGATCTTCACCATAATTCCTGCATCAGGCTTAGGTCAACGTTTTGGCTCTACAGTTCCAAAACAGCTCTGCCATATCGATGATGAAGTGATTCTGGAAAAAACCCACCGTATTTTTGATATAGAAGTTATTTACAAAATTTACATTGCTGTCAATCGAGTTGTTTTAGATTTATTGCTTCCATTGAAAAAAAATTTCTGCTCCAAGTCTGAGTTTATTCTGTGTGGCGGGGACAATCGATCAGATACAGTAAAAAATGCTCTGAAGATGATTGCTAATGAGGTAGGCGACGAGGACTGGGTTATAGTGCATGATGCTGTAAGACCTTATTTAACAAGCTCTCAATTATCTAATTATATAGATCAAACATTAAAAACAGATCATGGATCAATTATGGCTGTACCATGTGTGGATACTGTTAAGGAAGTAAATGAGTCCATGCAAATTACCTCTACGATTGATCGAAATAAAATATGGCTAGCGCACACCCCACAAATGTTTCCATACAATATCCTGCGTGAAGCATTAGAGAATTTTCCAGGAAACCCAACTGATGAATCCCAAGCTTTAGAATATGCAGGATTTAAGCCGGTTGTGATCAAAGGCCCTGCTGATAACAAAAAAATTACTTTCCCTGAAGATTTGTAAAATATTATGAATAAATTAAAAATTGGACATGGTTTTGATATTCATCCTCTAGTTGAGGGACGTCCTTGCATTATTGGAGGAGTTCATATCCCTTTTAATAAGGGCTTACAGGGTCATTCTGATGCAGATGTTTTATTACATGCTATATGCGACGCCCTGATCGGAGCTATGGGTCTAGGTGATATAGGGCAACTATTTCCTGACAACGATCAAAAGTATAAAGACATTAACTCAAGAGTCTTGTTAAAAGAGGTTTATCAAAAGATGGAGGAATTGAAATATGCAGTATCAAATATCGATGCAACGATCATATGTGAAGCTCCAAAGATTTTGAATTTTTCTAATCAGATGAAAGTAAATATTGCTTCTGATTTGATGTGTTCTGTTAATGACATAAATATTAAAGCAAAGACAATGGAAAAATTGGGTGCAATTGGAAGGGGAGAGGGTGTTGCAGTAGAAGTTGTTTGCCTTATTAAAACTACTTCTCAAGCAAAGTAATTAATGCTCCACCTCCACCGTCATGGTTAGGCGCTTGAACAAAACATATTACCTCTTGTTTCTGGATTAGCCACTTCTTTACTTTATTTTTTAATACCGGCTCTTTATTTTTTGAGTTGTATCCTTTTCCATGGATTATTCTGATGCAACGAATACCTCTTTGTTTGCAGTATGAGATAAATTCCACAAGGGCAACTTTAGCTTCATCTGATGTGAGTCCATGTAAGTCAATTGAGTCTTCTACAACCCAACTTCCATTTCTCAATTTTTTTACAATATCAGGCGAGTGATTTTTTTTGATATAGAATAATTCATCCCTCGCTAAAAAGTAATCTATTGACTCAAAATTATCACTGATTGAATCAGCTAGTACTTTTTTCTCGTCCTCTAAAAATTTTTTAGCAACTGGTTTTGGTTTGGGGATCTGGCTGTAAGTGTCAACCGTATCTTTTCTTTTTATAGGCTTTACTTCACCTAATTCTTTCTTGAAAAGATCATTGTCACTCATTGTTGCTTAAATACCTTTCAGCGTCTAATGCTGCCATACAACCGGTTCCAGCTGAGGTGATTGCCTGTCTGTAAATATGGTCTTGGACATCCCCCGCAGCAAAAATACCTGGAATTGATGTGGAGGTGAAATTACCATTTCTTCCATTATTGGTAATAATGTAACCATTTTCCATTTCTAACTGACCTTCAAAAATATCAGTATTAGGCTTATGCCCGATGGCAATAAACACACCTGATACTTTTATTTCTTCGATATTACCATTAACAGTATCTGCAAGTTTTAATCCCGTGACTCCGGATTCATCACCTAAAACTTCATCAAGCACTTTAAAGGTCTTTAGGGAAATTTTTCCTTCTTCTATTCTTTTATAAATTTTTTCCATCTCAATCGCTTCAGCTCTAAACTGATCACGTCGATGAATAAGCGTGACGTGATTAGCAATGTTGGATAAATAAAGGGCTTCTTCAATTGCTGTGTTTCCTCCTCCAACAACAGCAACATCCTGGTTTTTATAGAAAAAACCATCACAGGTTGCACAGGCTGACACACCCTTACCCATAAACTTTGTTTCTGAATCAAGCCCTAAGTATTTTGCTGATGCTCCTGTGCTGATGATAACTGAATCTGCTGTGTATGTGCCATTATCACCTGTTAACGTGAAAGGTTTATTCTTAAAATCAACTGCACTGATTTGATCAAAAATTATTTCAGTATTAAATCTTTTTGCATGCTCTTCAAATCGTGTCATAAGATCTGGCCCTAACACTCCATTGGAGTCTGCAGGCCAATTATCAACATCTGTAGTTGTCATGAGCTGGCCACCTTGTTGGATCCCTGTAATAAGGACTGGTTTCAAATTTGCTCGAGCGGCATAAATTGCTGATGTATAACCTGCTGGACCTGAACCTAAAATAATTAATTTTGCATGCATGATGAGACCTATATTTAATAACAGTATGCATTTTAATTGACTAAATTTTTCAGAGCAAATATTTATCAGAATGGTTCCGAAAAATACCTACTAGCTGATATAATTTTTGAAACAAACCCCAGAATAATTAAATTGATTTTTAATAAAAAAAATAAAAAAAAGTCTAATGACTTACTTAATCAAGCCTTACTCGAAAAAAAAACGATTGATCGTGTATTAAGAGAAATTGTTTTTTTACTTCTCTTATTTAGTGGTATTTATTTAATCATTGCTTTAGCTACATACAATCCATTAGATCCATCCTGGTCACATACAACTCAGTCTCAAGATCAAATTTTTAATCTGGGTGGTGCTTTTGGTGCATACTTATCTGACATATTGATTTATCTCTTTGGTTTATCATCATGGTGGTTTGTTTTTTTACTTTTTTATTCTATAAATTTAATTTACAAGAGAATTGAAGATACTGAAAATTCTAGAAGAGTATTATGGATTAACTATCTTGGTTTTGCTGTTTTTCTTTTGTCATCCTCAGCATTAGAGGCCGGGCATGTGATCAACCTTCAAGCATCCTATGCTTCTATACAGGGCGGTTTGGCTGGTTCATCAATTGATTCATTGCTTAGAGGAATTATCGGTTATATAGGATCACTTTTACTTTTAGTGATCAGCCTTGCATCGGGGCTAAGTCTTTTTACTGGTTGGTCATGGTTAACTATAAGTGAAAAAATTGGCGAGATATGTTTGCAACTGATAAATAAAATTTCTATCAAGGTAAATGATTTTTTTGATAGAAGAGCCGGTAAAAAATTTGAGCAACAAAGAATTGAGTATGTTGAAAATGAAAGAAAAAAACTTGAGGATCGCAAGCCTGTTGAAATATTAATACCAAAGAATGACATCAGAGAAAGTACCAGAGTTAAAAAAGAAAAACAAACCACTCTTTTTGATGAATTAAGCTCAGATGGAGATTTACCTCCTTTACATTTACTTGATCAACCACCTAAAGAAGTCGATCAGCAATCACCTGAAACAATAGAATTCATTTCACGTTTAATTGAAAAGAAATTATTAGATTTTGGAATCGAGGCAAAAGTTATTTCAGCGCAACCTGGCCCTGTGATTACTCGCTACGAGATTGAACCTTCTGCGGGAGTGAAAGGCAGCCAGGTGACAAACCTTTCAAAAGATCTGGCTAGATCATTATCTGTGACTAGTGTGAGGGTTGTTGAAACCATTCCTGGAAAAACATACATGGGCCTTGAGATTCCCAATAATAAAAGACAGATTGTTTATCTTTCAGAAATTATGAGTTCGAAAACGTTTGCAGACACTGCATCGCTGACGACCATAGCGCTTGGTAAAGATATTTCAGGAAAGCCGGTGGTTGCTGATCTAGGCAAAATGCCACACGTTTTAATAGCCGGTACAACAGGGTCTGGTAAGTCTGTCGCCATTAACGCTTTGATACTGAGCTTTTTGTATAAAGCCAAAGCAAATGAAGTGAAATTAATCATGATTGACCCAAAAATGTTGGAATTGTCTGTTTATCAGGACATACCTCATCTCCTCACTCCTGTAGTAACAGATATGAGAGAGGCCGGTCATGCACTTAACTGGTCAGTCAAAGAAATGGATCGACGATACAGGTTAATGGCAGAATTTGGTGTGAGAAATATTTCAGGGTTTAATGAAAAGTTAAAACAAGCTTCAGATTCTGGGTCCCCACTGACCAATCCTTTTTCTACTGATCCTGAAAATCCAGAACTCCTTGAATCAATGCCATTAATAGTAATTGTGATCGACGAGCTTGCAGATTTAATGATGGTTGTCGGTAAAAAGGCGGAAGAGTTAATTGCTAGAATAGCGCAAAAAGCGAGGGCTGCTGGCATTCACCTGGTGTTGGCTACCCAAAGACCTTCTGTTGATGTAATTACAGGGTTAATTAAAGCCAACGTTCCTGTAAGGGTTGCATTTCAAGTGTCGAGCCGTGTGGATTCGAGAACGATTTTGGATCAAATGGGAGCAGAAAATCTTTTAGGGCAGGGAGATATGCTTTATCTGCCGGCTGGATCAGGATACCCCTCAAGAGTTCATGGAGCATTTGTCTCAGATCAAGAAGTTCACAAAGTGGTAAGTTTTCTCAAACAGCAAGGCAAGCCTAACTATGTGGAGGAGGTGATTAACTCACAAGAGCCCGTAGAGTTTACTTCAAGCTCATCAGGTGATGCAAATGGAGAAAAAGATCCATTATACGATCAAGCAGTTCAATTGGTTATTGAATCCAAAAAACCTTCAATCTCATACGTGCAAAGAAATTTACGTATCGGCTATAATCGTGCGGCACGAATAATCGAAGACATGGAAAAAGCTGGACTTGTTTCACCAATGCAAAGCAACGGAAACCGAGAGGTTATCCAGCCAAATCAAGAGTGATTAGATCCTTTACATTCATCCTACTTTTTTATTTAAATATTAATTTATTATGGGCTTCGCCTGCTGATGAGTTATCAAGTCTTCTCAACAAAACAATAGCTTTTTCCGGGCAATTTAGTCAATCGGTATATGACAATAAATCCCAATTAATTGAAGAGGCGAATGGTAAGGCTGTTTTCAAAAAACCTCACTTTTTTAAATGGATATACCAAGCTCCTCATCAAAATCAAATAATTGGTGACGGAGAGACAGTTTATATTTATGACCCTGACTTATCTCAAGTGATTATGTCTAAATTCAGTCAATCTAAAAGTAATAATCCTGCTAATATTTTTTTTCTAAATAATATTCAGGAATCATTTAAGGTGACAAAAATTCTTATTGAGGATGAGACTTGGTATCGTTGCGAATCAAAATCAAAGGATATCGATTATCAATCCATAGAAATTTCATTCAATGAAGATAAGATTCATGGTATGAGAGTCATTGATGGCCTTCAGAATATGATCATCATAAATTTTGTTAATATCTCACAAAATCCCAACATCGATGAATCATCATTCCTTTTTAATGTTCCAGACAATGTTGAGGTGATCAAAAATTAAAGTATGAACACCTTGTCACAACCATTAGCAGAAATCTTAAGACCAAAAACCATTGATGATGTTATTGGTCAAGATCACCTCTTAGGGGATGATTGCCCAATACGAAATGCTGTGATGTCTAATAAACTTCCTTCAATTATTTTATGGGGACCGCCTGGAGTGGGAAAGACATCTATTGCATTTGCAATAGCTAATTCAGTTAATTACGAATTTATTTCTCTGTCCGCAGTTTTATCAGGCGTTAAAGATATTCGCGAGGCAGTTGATAAAGCCAATTTTAATAAAGATCAGAATCAAAAAAAAACAATGCTTTTTATTGATGAGGTTCATCGATTTAACAAAAGCCAACAGGATGCTTTCTTGCCTCATGTTGAAAATGGACTTTTTACATTTATTGGGGCAACAACAGAAAATCCATCATTTGAAGTTAATTCTGCCTTATTAAGTCGTTGCCAGGTGTATATCCTTAACTCATTATCAAATGAGGCATTAAAAAAAATATTAAATAAAGCCTTATCCATTCAAGAAAATATTAAGCTTGATGATTTCTCCACAGAATTTATTATTGAATACGCGAATGGGGATGGAAGAAGATTGCTGAATCTCGTTGAGGTTATTTATTTTTACTCCAAAGATAAACCGATAGAGGTTGATATTGATTTAATAAAAAAAATTGCGTCATCTTCTTATAGACGCTTTGATAAGGGCGGTGAACAATTTTATGATCAAATATCCGCACTGCATAAATCAGTGCGTGGATCAGATCCTGATGCTTCAATCTATTGGCTACAAAGAATGCTCGATGGTGGAGCAGATCCACTATATCTTGCCAGAAGAATAATAAGAATTGCCATAGAGGATATTGGTTTAGCAGATCCTAGAGCCCAAACCATTGCGCTTGAAGCCTATCAGATATTTGAGAGACTGGGTACACCAGAAGGAGAACTGGCCCTTACCAATGCAGTTTTATATTTAGCAGCTGCTCCTAAAAGCAATGCTGCCTATCAGGCATATAATATGTCTAAGGCATATGTCAGTGATCATAATAATTATGATGTGCCGATTCACCTCAGAAATGCGCCAACAAAATTAATGAAAGACATTGGTTATGGCAAGGAGTATCGTTATGCTCACAATGAGCCACACGCATATGCGGCGGGAGAAAAATATTTCCCTGATGAGCTAGATCCGATACAATTCTACCTTCCAGCCAACCGTGGGTTGGAAATAAAAATTAATGAGAAGTTAAATTTTCTAAAAGATTTAGATAAAAAAAATAAAAATAATGATTGATATTAGCTTACTGAGAAATGACATAGAGTCATTAGAAAAGATTTTAAAACATAGAGGATTTGACCTAGATGTTAATTTTTTTAATTCACTCGAAGAAGAGAGAAAATATATCCAAATAAAAACCCAAGAACTCCAACAAGAAAGAAATGATCTTTCAAAACAGGTCGGTGTATTAAAGTCTCAAGGTAAGGATGCAAGTGAGGTCCTGAATAAAGTCTCCAACATATCAGCACAATCAAAAGAATTTGAATTACAACTTGCATTAATCCAAGAAAAATTAAATAACTTTTTACTTCTCATTCCAAATGTGCCCCATGAGTCAGTACCATTGGGCCCAGATGAAAAAAGTAACGAATTAGTTAAAGAGGTTGGCACACTCCCTGAATTTGATTTTGAGGTTAAAGATCATGTTGATCTAGGGGCACCTCTTGGGCTTGATTTTGATACGGCCGCTAAAGTTTCGGGATCTCGTTTTGTTTTCATGAAAAATGATATTGCCAGGCTGCATCGCGCAATCGGTCAATTTATGATTGATACACATACCGAAAATCATGGGTACACTGAATGCTACACCCCATACCTGGTGAATGGAGATTCTTTATTGGGAACGGGTCAGTTACCCAAGTTTGGTGATGATTTGTTTGTCACTAAGAAGAATGAAGATGAAAGTTTATACCTAATTCCAACTTCAGAGGTTTCTCTCACAAATACTGTGCGTGATGAGATTATTGATGCAAAACACTTACCTATCAAGATGACTGCGCATACCCCATGCTTTAGATCCGAGGCAGGCTCGTATGGTAAAGATACCAGGGGGATGATTCGTCAACATCAGTTTGATAAAGTCGAGATGGTTCAAATAACCAAACCAGAATTAAGCTATGAGGCTTTGGAAGAGATGCTTTCTCATGCAGAAAATATTTTAAAAGCCCTTGATTTACCATATCGAGTGATGACACTATCATCTGGTGATATGGGTTTTGGCGCGGCTAAAACTTACGATATCGAAGTTTGGCTTCCATCACAACAACAGTATCGAGAAATTTCTTCAATCTCCAATTGTGAAGATTTTCAAGCAAGAAGGCTAAAAGCTCGCTTTAAAAATGAAGAGGGTAAGAATACACTGCTCCATACACTGAACGGTTCAGGTCTTGCTGTAGGTCGAACGCTTGTGGCCATAATGGAAAATAATCAAAAGGCTGATGGTTCTATCAACATACCATTGGCATTACAACCTTACATGAAAAATAAAACGACGATTTCTATTTAGTGATTACTTCAATGTGTCCATTATCAACAATAAGGGCACAATCAGTGATTGCATAAAAAATACCAGTTTCAATAACTCCTGGGGAGGTTAAGATTTTTTCATGTAAATCTCTTAAAGGGATTTCATCAAAAGAGTAATCAAAAATATAATTCCCAGCAGAAGAGATGGCATATGCATCTCCGGCTGCATTTTTTCTTAAGCTTCCCTGACCAAATTTATCTAGAATTTTTTTACTTAATCTCCAAGTGCTTTTTAAGACCTCAATAGGAATTGGATAATTTTCTCCAATACGATTAACTCTCTTTGAATGGTCGGCAATTATGATAAATTTGTTAGCACTTTGGGCAAGTATCTTTTCTTTCACTAAATCGTAGCCACGTCCTTTTAATACATTTAAATCATTTGTAATTTCGTCCGCACCATCCACATACAGATCAAGAGTCTCTAGTGTATCGATACCAATCAAATTTAATTTATTTCTTACAGCTTCTATTTCAGATACGGTGGAGCTTCCCACAACCTGTATATTTAATCTTTCATTCTTAATTTTATTAGCAAGGTGTTTAATAAAAAAATTTGCAGTTGATCCAGTCCCTAATCCGATCACAGAATTGTCGGTTACATAATCGAGTGCTTTTATGGCAATAATTTCTTTATCTTCCATGTGGATTGAATGTGTTTATAATGACTGCTTAATTTTAAAGCCAAATGAATACAAATACAAAAAATATACTGAATTACACATCTTACGCTTATCAGATAATAAAATTTTATTGTTCTGAACTAAGCGCAAAAAATACTCCGTTAGTTATTTTCACTAAAGACAGTTATGTTGCTGCTCGACTTCAGCAGGAGATGCTTTGGTTTAATCAAAATCTTGTGGTTTCTATGATCCCTGATTGGGAAACGTTGTCTTACGATACCGTTTCACCCCATCCTGACTTAATCTCAGATCGTTTAAAGTCACTATTTTTAGTCACCCAGAAAGCTTTTGATATTTTAATTATTCCAGCAACATCAGCATTAAACTATTTGCCTCCAAAACAATACATCACACAGAATAGTTTTTTTTACAGCAAGGGACAAAAGGTCGATCTAGAGTCCTTAAAAACAGTTTTGATAGAAAATGGATACATCAATGTCCAGAAGGTTTTTCATCCAGGTGAATTTGCGGTAAGGGGAGGGTTGATTGATTTGTTTCCTATGGGATCTACCATTCCTTATAGGATAGATTTTTTTGATACTGAAATAGAAAGTATAAAAACCTTTGATGTTGAAACTCAAAAAAGTATTTACCCAACAAACAAGATTGAAATATTGCCGGCGCGAGAATGTCCCCTGACTGAATTATCTATTGAAACTTTTAGAAAAAATTATCGTGAAAGATTTTCTGGTGATCCAAGTAAGTCGCCGATATATACAAACATATCGAATAAGATCCCCTTTGCTGGAATGGAATGGTACTTACCACTTTTCTTTCAAGAGACGAATACAATTTTTGATTATCTTCCCGATGACACATTAATTGATGTTCCTTTTAAATTATCATCCAGCATAGATCACTATTGGCTTGACGCTCAAACAAGATTCAAAATGTATGCATACGACATTGAGCGACCTATATTGAATCCAGAAGAAATTATGATGGATTCTGTAAAATTTCATAAGGACTTAAATCGTTTTAAAAATCTTAATTTTGATGTAGTTGATAACCCGCTACCTAAAATCACTATTGATTATAAGGATGGCTATAAAAATATAGCGGATTACATTAACCAATGCCCAAAAAAAATAATCATTTCCGCTGAGAGCTTAGGTCGAAGAGAAACAATTTATAAGATGCTCACTGAGTGTGGCCTTAATTTAAAAAGATCTGAAAGTATTAACATTTTAGATCCAGTAATTGAGCATCTGCTTATTCAATCTCCTTTAAAAGAGGGGTTTTCTGATGAATATTTTGAGGTATTCACCGAGTATGATTTATTTCCTGATTTCATCCATCAAGAAAAATCAAAATATAAAAGTAAGGATTATAACGCTGAGGTTGTAATTAAAGATCTTTCTGAGATATCAGTTGGTGATCCTGTTGTCCATGAGAATCATGGGGTCGGTCGCTATCAAGGCCTTGTCCAATTGGATATGCTGGGCTCAATAAATGAATTTTTATTATTAACTTATGAAAAAGAGGACAAGTTGTATGTCCCGGTAACCCAGTTAAATTCTATTTCTAGATATACAGGCGGACCCATCGAATCTGCACCATTGCATAAATTGGGGTCAGGGCAATGGGAAAAAGAAAAAAGAAAAGCGTTAAAACAAGTCTATGACACAGCAGCAGAACTTTTAAGTCTGTATGCGCTTAGAGAAAAGAAGAAGGGTTTGGTGTCAAAAATTGACTTGCTTGAGTATCAGAAATTTGCGAACGAATTTCCCTTTGAGGAAACTCCAGATCAAATGCAGGCAATTGAGTCTGTAATCAAAGATATGGAATCTGTAAGACCAATGGATCGCCTTATCTGTGGTGATGTTGGTTTTGGTAAAACTGAGGTTGCAATGCGAGCAGCGTTTATATCTATCATGAACAATCGTCAGGTAATCATATTAGTGCCAACAACCTTGCTTGCTAGCCAACATTATAATAATTTTGTTGATCGATTTAGCTCATTTCCTGTTGAGATTGAGGAAATCTCAAGATTTAAAAGTAATAAGCAGCAAAATGAGGTTCTAGAAAAACTGGCTAATGGAAAAGTAGATATTGTTATCGGCACTCACCGTTTATTACAAAAAGACATAAAAATAGATAATATTGGCCTTATTATTGTTGATGAAGAGCATCGTTTTGGCGTTCGTCAAAAGGAAATGCTTAAGAAATTTAAAACAAATACCGACTTCCTGGCTTTAACCGCTACACCCATACCAAGAACTCTTTCCATGTCGCTTGAAGGCTTAAGAGATTTTTCAATCATCTCTACACCCCCTCAAAAGAGATTGTCAATTAAGACCATGGTTAATAATTTTTCAGAAGGAATAATCAAGGAAGCCCTAACAAGGGAATTTAATCGTGGAGGACAAGCTTACTTTTTACATAATGATGTAAATTCCATCTATGCAATCAGTGAAAAATTAACAAAAATTATGCCTGATGCAAAAGTGGCCATTGCTCATGGTCAGATGAAAGAGAAAGAGCTTGAAAGGGTTATGCAAGATTTCCATCAGCAAAGATTTAACTTGTTACTGTGCACAACCATTATTGAAACCGGTATCGATATACCAACCTCAAATACAATTATTATCAACAATGCAGACCGCTTTGGATTGTCCCAATTGCATCAATTAAGGGGCCGTGTTGGTCGTTCGCATCATCAAGCCTTTGCATATTTATTAATTGATGAAAATCGAAGCCTTACAAGTAAAGCCAAAAAAAGATTAGAAGCTATCCAGTATCTTGAAGATTTAGGTTCTGGCTATTTCTTAGCGATGCATGATCTTGAGATTCGTGGTGCTGGAGAAATATTAGGAGACCAACAAAGTGGTGAGATTCATGAAATTGGTTTTTCAATGTATTTAAAAATGCTGAATCGAGCCGTGGCTCACCTAAAAAACAATGAGACACTTGATATTAATGCCGACTATAACGAGAACAATGAGATTAATATCCATGCCCCAGCGATACTGACTAATCAATACTGTGGTGACCCTAATGAACGTCTTGTGATCTATAAAAGACTGTCATCATGTGAGTCATTAGAAGATTTACAAATGATTCAAGAAGAGCTCATTGATCGTTTCGGAGTTGCTCCTGAGCAGACCGAAAATTTGTTTATCATTCATCATATTCGCATAATAACTAAAGATTTAGACGTGACCAAAATTGATGCTGGAAAGAAAACTATTAGTTTGAATTTTAGGGAAAAGAATAACATCGACCCATTAAAGATCATTGATCTGGTCCAGACAAATAAACACATTAAGCTTGATGGGCCAAATAAGATAACTTTAGCAGGTGATTTTGAGGACCCGTTAGATAAGCTGAATAAGATTAAATCTCTTGTAGGCGAACTTAAAGACTAAATCTCAATTAACTCACCTTGTTTTAAAAAATAAATAAATTGTCTTATGTTGTGATCATTGAAAAAGGAAGCGTACCGATTCAATTGATTCTTATAATTAAGCGCTAATGAGTTTAAGTTGTGTTCTTCTTTGTGATATTTATAGTCAATAATCCAACGTTCATTATTAATTAAAAACGTCCTATCGACTCGGTAGTTTGTTTGATCTTTATTTGGAACTGAAATCTTGAGTTCACATTGATCGTCATCATATTTTTTTAATATCTTTTGTCCTGATTCAGTTTGATGGATATTGTTAATACAAATCATAGATTCACTAATGATCTCCTTGTGATTCAGAGATTTATCAATATTCAAACTATTCAGCATTTTTTCTATAAATTGAACATGGTGATGTATTGTTAAATTTTTATGTATCAACTCAAGATATTTATGAACGATGATACCCACATAGATTTCTACGGTCTCAATACTATAGTTTTCTTTAACAGAAATAGATGAAAATGCCTTTAGACTTTCTTTTTTGTCATTAATATAATCCGATAAGGGGATGTTAAACAATTTTGGTGAAAATTTTTCATATTTGGTTGTAGGAGCATCAACATCAACGCTTTGAGAATCTGTTGTATAAAAATCATCACAAAGAAAATGTAGGAAAGTATTTTTCTTGGTAGTTTGATTAATTTCAGTTACAAGGTCGAGCTGATTGATAGCACGGGTAACAGCAACATAGAGCAATCTTTTTAATTCATTATGTTCTCTAATTTTATTTTTTTGTTCGTGGTAACCGTGTAATGAGTATATTTCATCATCATTGAATTTGATGGATGAGATATTTTTATTTGCCCCATCCATGTGATCAAAATTGACCAAGGAGGGGATATTTGGTCGGGTGGATTTATCTACACCCGGAATAATGACGTGATCGAATTCTAATCCTTTTGATTTGTGGATGGTTAAAAAAGAAACAGCTTTTTTATTAATATTTACGTCGGATACCATGGTTTCAGTAACGGTATTTATTAAAACTTCTTTATCGATTTCATTCGTATCGAAATTCTGTAGGATGCGCAAATAGGAATCTATGTATTCGATGTCCTCTTTTGCATACAAAGATTTAATTCCAGCTAAATCTACCCACAATACTCTAATGATTTCACTCCACTTAGCCGTGTGCATAGAAGAATAATGAATTTTAATTATCTTAATTAAATTCTTAATTCGTTTTTGGCTCTCGCTGTTTAATTCATTAACTTTTTCAGAATTAATCAGTTTCCAAATATTTTCATCCTTACTGGCAAAAAGGATATGAAGATCTTTAATTGTTAATCCACATAGCGGTGACTGGATTGTGGCAATCCAATGTGTACGGTCACTAAAATCAAGGATCGCTAATGTTAATGCAAGAATATCTTGCACACATTGGTGGTTAATTAAAGATTCAAGCTCGATCGCATTGATTGGAATCTGTTTGGCATAATTTTTTTTGATATAAGAAACAATTGGTTTTAGATGATTTCGCGACCTTGCAATGACTGCAATAGATTCATGTTGGCTAGCTAATATTTGCTGGCAGATTAGTTTTGCCTCGATGTCTGAAGATTTTGAGGATGACTCAGAACTGTATGATAAAAAATTTATTGAGCCACTATCATCCACAATTCTAGGGTTGCATAATTGATATTGAATACTTCCATTGTCAATATTTTGTTCTGTAAAAATTTTAGAAAAGCGTGAGTTAAACCAATAAATTAGGCGACTTTTTGATCTGTTATTTACTGAAAGGATAATATGATTTAACTTTATCTTTCCTATTCCATTTTTTATAACATCCAAAAAAATTCTAACGTCTGATTGTCGGAATCGGTAAATCGACTGCATTGGATCACCTACACAAAAAAAGGTATTTTCAGGCCCCCATTCATGCGTTAGGTATTCAAATAATTGTAACTGGTTTTTATTTGTATCCTGAAATTCATCGACTAGGATATGAGAATACTTTATGTTGAGGTAGCTTTTTAAATCAGTAAATCCTGATTCATTTTTAAGAGCTAGTAAAGCCTGCAGTGTAATTTCTGGGAAATCAATTACCTTATTTTGACTAAAGTACAATTTGACTCTTGCATATGCTTCTTTAAGGATTGGTGCTAACGTCTGCATGATATCGTTCTGTTGCAAGTTTGAAATATTTAGAAAGTAGTACTCTTTCTCAAAGCTTTCAAAGTTTGGCCACTCCATATTTGTAATATCATTACTGACTGAATTTAGTTTAAAGAATAGCAAATCCTCTTCTTTAATATTTTTTCTAATACTTTTTTGTTTGGTATAAATCGATTCAATAAAGTGGAGCAATTCTCTTTTTTTGGAATGAATTGAATCGTTAAGTTTAAAAAGTTTTTGTAAATGTGTGAGTGACTCTTCTTCTTCTTGCTGGATATATCTATTAAATTCATTACTATTTTCATCATCAAAGATATGGTGGATCCACTTATCCCTATTTGTCATAAGCTCCAATAAATATTTTTCGAGTTGTGGGAATTCAATATTTAAAGTATGAAGAATTTTATGAATATTCTCTGAATTGGTCTCTGCATAAATTACTTTTTTTATGATCTCAGAATGGATGGGTACAGGATCTTCAATAATAGATGATTGGTATCCATACTGAGTGAGCAGGGGGGTGGAATTGATAATTTGTTGGTTAAGTGCGTCAATGGTCAGGATATTAAACTCTGAGATGATTTCATCTACAGTTATTCCTCTTCTTGTTATTTCCTTATTTAAAAGATCAATTAATTTTTTTGTCGTGTCATTTTTAGGTGCAGTTTTATTTTGAAGGTAATTCGTTATTCGATTTTTCATTTCAGCTGCAGCTTTATTTGTGAAGGTAACAGCCAATATTTCTCTTGGTGAATTGACATGAGCGAGGAGCTTTATAAAGCGCTGAGTTAATAATTCAGTTTTGCCAGAGCCTGCTGGGGCTTGAACAATCATTGACTTTAGGTCGAGACATTTAATCCTATTTTGAATGTCAGTGCTACTCATCAATCATAACTCATATTGGAATTTTTTTTCTGGAAGACGAAGAAGAATTTT
>JAYQUI010000016.1:0-17597 GCA_038147655.1 Nitrosomonadales bacterium | reverse complement strand
AAGTCAGAGAAGCCCTGTCCGATATCGGTGTACAAGGTGTCACCGTGACAGAAGTAAAGGGCTTTGGACGACAAAAAGGTCACACTGAACTCTATCGAGGCGCGGAGTACGTCATCGACTTTTTACCTAAGGTAAAACTCGAGGTCGCTATTTCTGACAAACTCGAAAAAAAGGTAATCGATGCAATTGAAAAATCTGCGGTCACTGGAAAAATTGGTGACGGTAAGATTTTTGTATCTGATTTAGAAAAAGTTATCCGTATCCGAACCGGTGAATCCGGCGAAGATGCGTTATAAGGAGATCAGTATGAAAAAATTATTATCCAAGTTAGGATTAGTAAGTCTCATCAGTCTTTTCTTAATGGGCTTTACTAATATCAGTTTCGCTGACACTAGTGTGTTCAGTGATAATTCATATCTGGTGGCAGAGATGAAAGAGATGCCAGCAGGAGATGAAGCAATGGCTTCAGAAGAAGCTGCAGAAGAAGCGACGATTGATACCGGCGATACCGCCTGGATGATCGTGGCAACCATCCTTGTCATTGTGATGGCAATTCCTGGCCTAGCCCTGTTCTACGGTGGTCTAGTGAGAGCTAAGAATATGTTATCCGTGTTGATGCAAGTGTTTGTAACGTTCTCACTCATGTCAGTACTTTGGGTCTTCTATGGTTACAGCTTAGCCTTCAGTGATGGTGGTGCATGGAATGATTACATTGGTGGTCTCAGTGCTGCATTCTTAAGTGGCATTACTGCAGACTCAGTATCAGATACGATTCCCGAGTTTGTGTTCGTGACTTTCCAATTAACATTCGCAGCATTAACACCGGCACTGATTGTTGGTGCATTTGCTGAGCGTATTAAATTTTCAGCACTACTTTTATTCATGCCATTATGGCTAACACTTGTGTACTTACCTATCTGCCACATGGTCTGGGGCGGAGGTCTCATCGACTCATGGGGCGCGGTTGACTTTGCTGGTGGTACCGTTGTTCACATCAATGCAGGTATTGCTGCATTAGTGGGTGCAATCATTATTGGTAAACGTATTGGTCTTGGCAAAACAGCCATGGCTCCTCACAATCTTCCTGCAACCATGATCGGTGCATCTTTATTATGGGCTGGTTGGTTCGGTTTCAACGTGGGTAGTGAATTAGCTGCTGATGGAACTGCTGGCTTAGTGATGATTAACACACAAGCTGCTACCGCTGCTGCCGTACTTGGCTGGTTAGCGATCGAATGGGCTGCTAAAGGTAAACCATCCATGCTTGGTGGTGCATCTGGTGCAATTGCTGGACTGGTTGCAATTACTCCTGCTTGTGCAGTGGTTGGTCCAATTGGTGCAATCGTACTCGGCTTTATTGCAAGTATTGTGGCTTTCTGGGCATGTAGTTCACTTAAAAATGCTCTTGGTTATGATGACTCATTGGATGTCTTCGGTATCCACGGTGTCGCAGGAATCATCGGTGCGATTGGTTTAGCAGTCTTAATGGCTCCACAATTTGGTGGTGTTGGTTATGACGACGGTGTGACTATGGCTACGCAACTTTGGTCACAAACTAAATCAGTCTTATTCACCATTGTATGGTGTGGTGTGATCAGCTTCATTCTATTCAAAATCGTTGACGCAGTTATCGGTCTTCGAGTGTCTGAAGAAGATGAAGTGTCTGGTCTAGATACATCGTCACATGGTGAGACAGCTTACCGCAACTAAGATACCTCTCCTCTCTTCAAGATATCTTAGTGATCCTAAAAGGGTGCATGTAAATGCACCCTTTTTTTATTCATAAGACTTAATCTTTCAGTATAATTCGCATAAGTAATAAAAAAAATAACTTATGTTTTCTAAGCTATCAAGCAATCCTTACTACCCATTTCTAAAGGCTTATCTTTTTGGTTTAATTTTTTTTAGCCTGTCAAGATTGGGATTAATCATTTGGCAGTTGGATGCCGTTGATGCAACCGATAAATTTTTAAATATTTTTGTACAAGGTATTCGAGTGGACCTTATCCAGCTTGGATTAATGTTTCTAATTCCCTTATTAATTTTTCCACTCAGTTTCATTAATGGTCAAACAAAAAATATTTATTCTACATTTTTAAGATTTTGGATCATTGTCAGTTTTATTATTTTATTCATCATCGAAGCATGCTCAATCACATTCATCAATGAATACAATACAAGACCTAATGTCCTATTTCTTGAGTACTTAAAATATCCCCGAGAAGTCTTTGGAATGTTATTTAAGGGATTTACAGTAGATGCTATTTTAGTGGTTGGGTCTGTGTTACTTGTCTCAAGACTTATCATTCTTGCATTCCAAAATCAAAACCAGATTGAGAGTAAATTAATTCACCTCGTGATTTGGCCAATCATCCTCATCTTTATGTTGATCAGCATTAGGTCCAGTTTTGGTCACCGTCCTGCCAACCCGGCAATGTTTGCTATCACAGACAATGCCATGGTAAATTCTCTTGTTCTCAACTCACCATACTCTGTGTTTTACGCTGCTTATAGTATGAAGCATGAAGCTTTGGCCTCAAAAGTGTATGGAAAGATGGATGTTGATAAAATTTATTCTCTGACCTCTCAACATGGCCCGGCTGAATACCCAAC
Source organism: Nitrosomonadales bacterium (assembly GCA_038147655.1). Taxonomy (GTDB): domain Bacteria; phylum Pseudomonadota; class Gammaproteobacteria; order Burkholderiales; family Methylophilaceae; genus BACL14. The sequence goes on along the minus strand of JAYQUI010000016.1, from coordinate 14,984 downwards.
GCAAAAATCCTTAACGCCAAGCTATCAAGGCAAACCAAAAAATATTGTCATCCTTCTTCAAGAAAGTTTGGGTGCCACTTTTGTAGAGTCTCTGGGTGGAGTATCCGTCACCCCAAATTTAGAAAAATTAAAAAGTGAGGGTATTTGGTTTACCCATCTGTATGCCACAGGAACACGATCTGTTCGAGGAATTGAGGCCGTCGTCTCCGGGTTCCCGCCTACACCTGCACAAAGTGCGGTGAAGCTCCCCCTATCACAATCTAATTTTTTTACCCTGGCCTCTTTATTAAATGAGAAAAATTATGATACAAGTTTTATTTATGGTGGAGAAGCTCATTTTGACAATATGCGCAATTTTTTTACTGGAAATGGTTTTAAAAAAATAATTGAACAAAAAGATTTTGCTAACCCAATTTTTAAAGGGAGCTGGGGTGCATCAGATCAGGATCTATATCAAAAGGCACATGAAGAATTCTTAGAGAGTCATAGTCAAAATCAACCCTTCTTCAGCCTGGTCTTTACCTCATCTAATCATGCTCCGTTTGAATTTCCAGAAGGTGTAATTGATTTATACGAGCAACCGCAAACTACAGAAAAAAATGCTGTGAAATATGCAGATCATGCTCTGGGTGAATTTATAGAAAAAGCAAAACAAAGTGATTACTGGGAAAACACTATTTTCTTGATTGTTGCAGATCACGATATCCGCGTCCGCGGAGATTTTTTAATTCCAATTAAAAACTTTCATATACCTGGCTTAATCATGGGGGGCGGTATCAATCCCAAAGTCATCAGCTCAATTACTAGCCAGATTGATTTACCTGTCACCATACTCTCATTAGCAGGCATCCATGCCAAACATCCTATGATTGGACAAGATATGACTGCTATTGATAAGTCCTATAAAGGCCGCGCGATTATGCAATACTACGATAACTTTGCCTGGATGGATCAGGACGAACTCTTTGTTTTACAACCTAACCAAGAAATTTTTTATGGGAAGTATGACTTTATAAATAATAAAATTATCCCAAGTGATAAAAATAATATTAACTATGACAAACAGTTAGCACATGCCCTGCTGCCAAGTATTTTATATAGTCAAAAACTTTATAGATTGCCTCCACAATGAAATTGAGTCATATATTCATAAATTTAAAATATCTCTCACAATTTCTTTTGTTTTATGCGCGATCAAATTTAAGGAATATTGAAAAAGCGGATATACCCCATGTTGTTCCCGAAAATTTTATCGGAGTGAATATTGCCAGTAATGAAAATGAAGAGACCGACGAATATATCTTAGACAAAATTCAGGATCTGGGAGTAAAAAACTTAAGAATATATTTCACATACCAAGATTTGAACAATCATAAAGCAAGATTGCTAAAAAAATTAAAACATTTTAGTGGATCTATCATAGTCAATCTCAGCCCTCCACCAAAAGATGCTATCGATATTTCAACTGAGCATGGAATGATCGCTTGGAAAAATTTTATCAATAAATTCTTTAGTGATTTTAAAGAAATATCATTTGCAGTCGAAATAGGTTCAACTATTAATAGACCATCATGGACAAAACTCACTTTTAAAAGCTTCTTCATGATCTGGGCCGCCACTTATTCAGTGAGTCGAATTCATAAACGTACTATCATTGGTCCAAATATTACTGACTTTGAGCCCTTTATTAATTTTGGGATATATAAATCTTTGCAATACAAACATCAGCTGCCAGATGAGATATCAAATAATCTATTTATGGAAAGAACGATTGAACCGGAACCATACGATCGTCGTATCTTTTTAAGAAAATATCCAAAGCTGTTTAAGTTTGATATTTATAAAAAATCAGCACTATATAAAGTTATAGCAGAGCACTTTAATATTAAATCCCTGATAACTCCGTGTGCATTCTGGAGTAAAAAAAGAGTCAATAGACTCATAAGGCAGCCAAATCTTCAAAGGTCGAAGTATGTAACTCGTTATTTTGCGCTGCTGGCAGCTAAGGGTGACTTCTCAAAAGTGTTTTGGGGTCCACTGATTTGTGGACGTGAGGGACTGATCTCCAATGGCATTAGGGAGCCGGATTATCCCAAGCTAGAACAGGTCACACACTACAAAGAGGCTCGGGGTCAGGTTTCTGACTTTAATGTAAAAAAAATGTACTATGCCCTACGTTTTTTTAACTTTACTATCCCTGGCGCTAAATTTATTAAGGATTATTCATATTATCAAAATATTCATATCTTAGAGTTTGAAAAGAATAATCAGATTATTCATCTTTTATGGACACAAAATAACCTGATTCAGGATATTCAACTTCACTATCATTTAAATGATTTAAGTAATGGGCAATACAAAGATCACCTAGGTAATGAGATTGAAACACCGAATGCCATTACTGAAAACCCTGTCTATATTTTTTGGAATAAATTACATCAACCTAATTTAATTCAGGCTCCCAAAATTTCTAATCATTATTTTATTCACCATGATCCTGAAAATTATTTTTTTCTGCATGATGTCGAATGGGATGGGCTCATTAAAGCAAACAATAAAACAGCATTAAATTCATTTTTAAAGGCTTGTCATCCATCAAAACTTTTTAGTCCTGACAATAAAGATAGTCTCCGATTATCTAGAAATGCTTTGTGGAGTCTCGTTATTCCAAATTTTGGCAAGGTCGTAATCAAAAAGCCGGCACATATCTACCCACACAAACGTTACCTTGATCGACACCGTCCTAACAAATCCATAAGAGCATGGAATGGAGCAAATGCTTTACTTGCCAAAGGAATCAATACAGCAGCTCCAATTGCAGTATTTAGCAAAAAGAATGATAAGACAGGTCTTGAAAATTACTATATTTGCTTGCACAGTGATGCTTATAACTTTAACGACCTCGCTCTCCATTTCCAAACTGAAAATACATTCAAAGGTTTAAGCAAAAGACATATTTTTGAACGTAGTGCCAATTTTATTAATGATATGCATGGTCGTGGTTTATTTTTTAATGACCTATCTGCGGGTAATTTCTTTATTAACATCAATGATAAGCACTTTGATTTTGAATTAATAGACACAGGAAGGGTGAAGAATTTTTACAGCAATCTCAGCTTCCAATCACGCAAGAAACAACGCATGAAAGACATCGTAAGACTGCTTAATAAATTTGACTGGGAGACCAGAAATATTTTCCTTAAATATTATTTCCAACTCAATAATCAATCTTTATCCCTATTAGATAAGTTATCTCTCATAAAGTACGACATTTTTGTTGAAACCAAAAGATTTAGAAAGAAAATACAAAAAAAACTCTCATGAAAATCATTAGGTTTTTTTCAGCGTTATTAAATGTTTATTTTTGGATCTTTTAAGTAAAGTAATCTTACTGTTTTGTACAGAATCTAATTGAAAGGAGATTACATTATGTGGACAACACCTGCTGCTACTGAAATGCGTTTCGGTTTTGAAGTAACAATGTACGTATGCAATAAGTAATTATTGTTTAGGTATAAAAAAGGAGCTTATTGCTCCTTTTTTTTATTGATCTTAAATTCTTTGGGTAACATGACCCAAATATTTCCTTGCTGTTTCATGGCGCCCGCCTTTTTACCTGCTTCTGGCCCTGCCCCCCAATAGTAGTCTGCTCGAATTGGTCCTCTGATTGCTCCTCCTGTATCTTGTGCAATGACCAAACGATTTAGCGATTCATTTGAATTAGGAAATGTGGTCGCAAGAAATACTGGAGAACCAATTGGCACATAACGTTTATCAATGGCAATTGATCTCTCAGCCGTTATCGAAACTCCTTGGGCTCCAATTGGCCCATCCAAGCCATTATCGAGCTCTCTAAAAAATACAAAGCTGGGATTTTTATCAAGGAATTTTTTTAACTTTTTCTTATTCTTATTAGCCCATGATTTTATTCCCTGCATAGAGGCATTATCTTTAGTTAGTTCACCCGCATTAATTAATGCTCTCCCCATAGAGCGATAAGGGTGGCCATTTTGATCAGCATAGCCAATAGGTATCTCACTTCCATCCTCAAATTTTATTATTCCAGAACCTTGGATCTCAAGAAAAAATGCTTCGACCGCATTATCGACCCAAAATAATTCATTGCCTTTTAAGATATTCTCACTTGATGAGATTTGTTCTCTTGAAAAGTAAGGTAATAACTTATTACCTTCAACTTTTCCTCTCAATCTTTTATATTTCATCTCTGGATAGAGCTCAGACAAATCAACCGTAATCAAATCTTCAGGTGTTTTATAAATTGGGGTTGAATATTTTTTTGTTTTCTCCCTGCTGCCATTAAGGATAGGTTGATAGTACCCAGTGATTAATCCATAATCAGTGCCATCATCTTTCCACGACTTATAGAGAGTAAAGTTTGTTTTAAAAAATTCAATGATCTCTTCAGAAGATGGGTCTTCCATTAAGTTAGCAATGCTGCACACTTTTTTCCATTGTTTTTGATTAATGAGGGTAGAGCAACTTTTTTGCCAAGCAGGCCAAGAATCTTTTACATTGTCACTCTTTAAAATAAAATCTATCTCATACCACTCAGATTGCCTGAGCTGACTAAATGGAACAATATTCTCATCAGACTTTTCTTTCACCTCAACAACATTACATTCCTCAGACTTTTTAATTTCTACTGTTTCATCACATTGGCAATCTGTTTTTTCTATTTGCTTTGGAACACAGCCAATGAAAATAAAAAATATGAGCGGAAGAAGAAATTTAATCAATGCAGACTCCTCGGCATGATCAAATTAAATTTTGGTATCTCTGCATCAAACCTTTCACCAAACTCAGTTTCCATGGAGTAGGAGCCAAACATTTCGCCTATAGGTGTATCTATTTCAGTGGCACTGGTATAGGTAAAATTATCACCAGGATAAATGATTGGTTGTTCACCAATAACGCCGATTCCATCTACTGTTTTAATATTACCGTTAGAGTTGACTATCTTCCAATGCCGAGAGACTAATTGGACATTGATATCAGATTCATTTTTGATAGTCACTGAATAAGCAAAAAAATATTTTCTTTCTTCATCGGATGAATGTGAAGGCATATATTCAGTCAGCACACTGATTTCAATTTTTTTACTCAGATCGCTCATTTTATTTGATTAGCCCAGAAGTGGGTGAGCTGGGATCAGCTTGATATAATTTTTTATTCATCCTCCCGGCCAAATAAGCTTCTCTTCCTGCCTCAATAGCCTTTCTCATGGCTCCAGCCATCATGATAGGATTTTTTGCCTCAGCAATAGCCGTATTCATTAATACGCCATCGCATCCAAGCTCCATCGCAATAGAAGCATCGGATGCTGTCCCAACCCCAGCATCGACTATAACCGGCACTGAGGAATTCTTTATGATGATTTCCAGATTCCATGGATTCAGAATACCCATTCCCGAACCAATTAAAGATGCAAGAGGCATGATCGCTACACAGCCAATATCCTCTAACATTTTGGCAACAATAGGGTCATCTGATGTATACACCATGACCTCAAAACCATCTTTAACTAGAACCTTTGCCGCCTCAATGGTTTCAATCACATTCGGATATAGTGTTTCTTTATCTCCTAACACTTCAAGCTTCACCAAATTATGGCCGTCTAACAATTCACGAGCCAATCTCAGTGTTCTAATAGAATCTTCAGCATTAAAACATCCGGCCGTATTTGGGAGATAGGTAAAGTCTGAGGGTGGGATGAAATCAATTAGGCTAGGCTCATCTGCATTTTGACCGATGTTGGTTCTTCTTATAGCAACAGTAACAATTTCAGCCCCAGATTCAGTTATTGCGTCTTTTGTTTCTTTAAAGTCCTTATACTTTCCAGTGCCTACTAACAATCTAGAATTAAATTCTCTCGTACCAACTATAAATTTATCTGAAGTGCTATCCACCACCAACTGCTCCGACAATTTCAAACTTATCTCCTTCTTTTAATAGCGTATCTTTAAGATTACTTTTTGGAATAATCTCACCATTACACTCAACTGCAAATTTTTTACTCACCACACCAATTTCTTCTACTAGGTTGTATACAGTTAAATTTTCGTCAAAATTTTTTATCTCGCCATTTACCCAAATCTTCATGGTCTTTATTCGCTATGCACTAAAGTTTCTTGTAAAAAATCTAAACGACATCTCATAACAGATTGAGGCCAATTCGGCATCATAGCGATCGCCCTCATCCCTCATAAAGGCATGCTGTGCATTAAATTCGTGCCATTCAAATTTAATATCTGTTGATAACAACTTTTGTCTAATTTCAGATAAAGCCTCTGTTGAGACATGGGTGTCCTGTTTGCCCCAAATCATTAACAGCTCACCAGAGATATCTTTTAACCGCTCCATGCTGTGTTGGCCTGGCTTATTAGGAATTATGGTTGTATGTAAGTCTGTGGCATAAAAACACGCGGTCGCCTTTATATTCTTATTTAGCGCAGCGCGAAAAGCTAAATGACCACCAATGCAAAATCCCATCGCTCCAAAATTACCGTTATGCCAATCTTGCTCTTTTGCCCAATCAATAAGCGCATCGTTATCACTATCATACGACTCAACATCTTTATTTGCCTTATCCGCATTTCCTTTATCTCTTCCTGCATCGTCATATCCTAATACGGTTCCGATTGGATTTAACTCATGGAACACCTCTGGCACAAGAACGTTATAACCATGACTTGCTACAATTTGTGCAGCGCGCAGTATAGGTCCAGTTTGTTGAAAGATTTCAGAATAAAATAAAATAGTTGGAAACCTGCCTATTTTTGCAGGCTGATGAACATATGTTCTCATCTTTCCGGTGGGGGTATCAATATCAATATGATGGGATTTGATTAGCATTTTCTTTCCTTAATAATCAGCACTTCTTCCTGTTGCATAGTTTTCTGGAAGATCATTTTGCCATCTATTGCACGATTCACATTGATGATCTTCCATCGTTGGGCAATATTTTAACCCTTTGTTATTACAAAATTTACATTCATTATTTTTATTTTTTTTGTGAATTTCTGTCGCTACTTTTGAACTTCCAAGACCGTATTTATTATCCATAATAAGCACCTCATGAAGTTTAACAATATAACTATTAAGTTACTCTATGTTAACTATGTTATCAAGCATGCTAATTACTTCGAACAGGATTACAATTAGAAAAAACAAATTCCTTATTTTCTTGCTCTTTTAATGTTTTAATGTTCGCCTGGCTATTTGAGAATTTTAGTATCAGCATGTCGTTTTGATAAGTCTCATCATCTATGAAATTAAGCCTATACTCCATATTTTTTAATATAAGCCACTTATCAATGTTTTCTTCAACACCAGAAATGTCTCTCAAATAAAATTCTTTGTTTTCCTCACACTGATATAACATTGAGTCTTTTGGAGTGGTATCAAGCTCATAATAATCGGTTGCTAGAATACGACCGATATTATCTGTATTAACGTAAGAACATGCTTGAAAATTTATTGCAATAAATAATAAACTAATTTTTACTAAATTCTTGAATTTCACTATCTAATTCCATGAAGACTTTTGAATGGTATTCAGATTTTACCAAATTTCCTTCATCTGCATATATTTTTGATAGCAATTGATGTGCCATAGAGTGATTTTCTTTTTCGGCAAGCACTTCCGTGAGTTCCTTTTTCGCCTCATCAATCTGATTGAGATGATATAAACTTCTAGCAAAATAATATTTTGCCTCAAATGCATTTGTTTCTTGTATCCATTCTTGAGAAATATTTTTCAATTCATTCCAATCTTCATCAAATAAGGGTTTAACTATTTTCATAAAGTAAGGAAGATTGGTTGGAGGTTCATCCCAAAAAGGCATCTGAGCTTGTGTAGTCACCTCTATACGCTCACCTTTTTCCATAAGCTCCTTAACCACCTCGATTGGGATTGAATAATATAAGGCGCCACGCCCAGGGGTCTTAAATGTTGTAATTCCTAATAGCTTTCCGGTTTCATCAAATAAACCTCCGCCACTGGCGCCTAAAGAAAACCATGTTGACGACTGGATTACTTTCTTACCCTTTAAATCAAAAATATCTCTGACTTTACCAATTGATGTCACCGGCCTGGTGGCGTTTCCTCCATAGCTTTTAGCGATCACGTTAGAACCATAATCAACATCCAAACTAGAACCCAATGTCACAGGCTCTAAATTAAGATATTTAAAGGTGAGAATGCATATATCATGCTCCCAATCTGCGATTAACTTTTCTGGGGGATGGCTCGTTCCATATTTTGTGACATGAATACCTGTTGAATTTGCGATCACGTGACAATTAGTAACCACATGATCTTTCGCAACCACAACACCTGAACCAACTCCATGGTTACCTGCCTGGTTAGCAGAATGAACTTTCACTATGGAACGATTTAATTGTAATGTTAGCTCTTGGGTAAGGCCAGCTGAATTAGAAATTGTAGGAATTAAAAAAAGAATTAATAATAATTTTCGCATCGTATCTTATCAAAAGTTTATCTACCTATTCTGATAAGATACGTAACAGTTAGTTCATGATTAACCGCATTTACTTTCACCACAGTTTAAACAGGTTAGACATCCATCCATGAGAATGGCTGCTTTGGTATTACATTTTGCGCATAATTGACTATCCTTAGGAAATCCGGACTCATCAAGCTGGTCTTGATTCTTATCTAAGTACTCTTTCTTTTTTTCTTCGACTAATTTTTTTTGATGTTCATCAAGCTCTTTTGTTTTCAGCATGCCAATGTCAATCAAATGTTTTTCTAAGACCTCACCGATCTCAGCAACCAGGCTTGGAACGTACTTGCCACCTTTTTTGTAATATCCACCATTAGGATCAAAAACACTTTGCAACTCTTCGAGCAAGAAAGTAACATCGCCACCTTTACGAAAAACTGCAGACATCACTCTCGTTAATCCTACGATCCATTGAAAATGATCCATATTTTTTGAATTAATAAATATTTCAAATGGTCTTGAGTGTTCTTGATCCGTGCCTTCATTCATGACCACGTCATTGATTGTGATATACAAAGCGTGCTCAGTGACGGGTGTTTTTACTTTATAAGTAGTTCCTCGAATATGCTCTGGTCTTTCAAGCGGCTCCCCTATTTGAACAACCTCAGCCTTTGGGGCATCTTTTTTGTCTTTTAATACAGAGTAGCCAACAATCTTTTTTTCAATTTTCTTTACCATATTTATCCCCTAGAACTTTCCGTAATATCCTTCTTTTAAAGCGTCATACAAGTTAGCTGCGGTGTGTTTTTCCCCATCGTATTCAACTTCTTCGTTACCTTGTAACTCGACCGTGGATCCGTCATCTAACTTAAATTGATACTTTGTATTTTCTAAATCTTTTTCAGTCACTAACACGCCTTGGAAAGCCTCCGGATTAAATCTAAATGTAGTACATCCTTTTAATCCTTTTTCATAGGCATACATATAAATCTCTTTAAATTCTTCAAAGTCGTAATCAGTTGGTACATTGATAGTTTTTGAAATAGAGCTATCGATCCATTTTTGTGCAGCCGCCTGAATGTCCACATGATTTTTTGTTTTAATTGTAGATGAGTCAATAAAATAATCAGGTAATGCTTCATCCTCTTTGTCAGAAAAAGGCATGGCTTTGTCATTGATTAAAGATCTATAAGCTAATAGTTCAAAAGAAAAAACATCTACTTTTTCCTTAGTTTTTTTACCTTCTCTAATCACGTTTCTACTGTAATGGTGAGCAAAAGATGGTTCGATACCATTACTTGCATTATTTGCTAATGATAATGAGATAGTCCCGGTTGGAGCAATTGAACTATGGTGGCTAAATCGAACTCCATTTTCAGCGATCTCGTTTCTTAACTCTTCCGGGAATTGCTGCATATATTTGCTGTATTTACCCATCAATACTTTACCAGCAACCTTATCTCCAACCTTAATTCCATCGGCTTTCATTTCTGGTCGCATCTGAAGCATTTGCTCAGTTATTTCAAATAACTCTTCCATGATAGGTGCAGAACCTTTTTCTTTGGCTAGCTCAATGCCGACTTTCCATCCTTCTTCAGCAAGTATGTGAGTCACTTCTTCAGTAAATTTAATTGATTCTGGGTCACCGTATTTAATTTTCATCATCGTAAGTGTTGAACCAAGCCCAAGATAACCCATACCGTGTCGTCTTTTCTTCATGATTTCATCACGCTGCTTGCCAAGCGGGAGACCATTAATTTCAACGACATTATCAAGCATCCTGGTAAAAATACTGACTACTTTTTTATACTCATCCCAATCAAAATAGGCATCATCAGTAAATGGGTTTTTTACAAACATCGTAAGATTTACGGAACCTAAGAGACAGGCTCCATATTCAGGAAGAGGTTGTTCCCCACAAGGGTTTGTAGCGCGAATATTTTCACAGAACCAGTTATTGTTCATTTCATTAACGCGGTCAATCAAAATGAAACCAGGCTCTGCATAATCATAAGTTGATGCCATAATGACATCCCATAATCTTTTTGCTTTAATGGTTGAATAAACCTTGCATGCAACTTTTCCAGCATCTTTTCCTGACTCTTTAACTATGTACTTCTCTTTAACTGGCCAGTCGCGCCAAACTGTTTTTTCAGCATCTTTGAGGTCAAGGTTGTCTTGTTTGGCTTCTTTTTCGGTTACAGGAAAAGCTAGTTTCCAATCTGAATCTGATTTAACAGCCTCCATAAATTCTTTGGTTATCAAACAGGATAGGTTGAACTGACGGAGCCTTCCGTCCTCTCTTTTTGCTTTAATAAAATCAGTCACATCAGGATGGGAAATATCAAATGTTGCCATTTGAGCGCCACGGCGACCACCCGCACTAGACACGGTAAAGCACATACGATCATATATATCCATAAATGAAAGAGGTCCGCTGGTGTAAGCTCCGGCTCCTGCGACAAATGCTCCTTTTGGTCTTAAAGTTGAGAATTCATAACCAATACCGCAACCCGCTTTTAAAGTTAGTCCAGCTTCATGAACTTTATCTAAAATATCAGTCATGCTGTCCTGAACTGCTCCCGAAACGGTGCAATTAATTGTACTGGTGGCTGGTTTATGCTCTTTCGCACCCGCGTTCGATGTAATTCTTCCTGCTGGGATAGCGCCGTGCTGTAAAGCCCATAAGAAATTTTCTTTCCATTCTTTCTTATTAGAGGGCTCTACATCCGCCAAAGCCTCTGCAACTCTTTCATAGGTATCTTGAATCGTCTCATCGACATAATTTCCGTCCTTCTTTTTCAGTCGATATTTTTTATCCCAAATATCAACAGAAACTGACTGCATCTCTATTTTAGTTGCGACTTCGCCTTGGTCGGATTTTTCTGAATGAACAGCTTCTAACATGAATTTCCCCTGAAATTTATTGCAAAAAAGAATGATGTTTAAGAAAATTGTAGCAATTCTTTAAATCATTTAAAACCACAATATGTTGTGGTCTATGTTTCAGATTTTATCATCTAATTGTGGTTGGTCAATACATAAAATTGCTCAGAATTAGTGCATAAATGATAAAAAGTATATAAATCAAAGACTTCAGGATGAAATTTTTTTTTAGAGGTAAAATAACAATAATTATGAAATTTTTTTTATATCAGTTACTTATTCACATACTCATTGTTTTGTCTCCCTTGAAATTTATTTACCGGAGCATCAAACAACCAGATTACTTAAAACATTTATCTGAACGATACGGTGTATACAATCTTAAAAATATCAAAAATAATGATCTTATTTGGTTTCATTGTGTGTCTTTAGGAGAAACCAAAGCCATCAAAAGTTTACTATCGCACTTGGTTCCGAGATTTAAAGATAAATATTTTTTAATCACTCATTCAACTCCCACCGGAAGAAATACTGAAATTTATAATTCAGACAGAATATTTCGAGCTTATATTTGTTTTGATAGTTGGTTTTTAAACAAACTTTTTTTAAGTTATTTTAAACCTAAGGTTGCGATTTTTTTAGAAACAGAAATTTGGCCAGGAATAACTAAAGAACTAAAATTAAGAAAAATTCCATCCTTATTAATTAATGCAAGATTGTCCGATAAATCTCTAGCAAAATACCAACACATCAAACATTTTATTAAACAAACTTTTGATTCATTTGATTTGATCATAGCGCAGTCAGAACATGATAAAAAAAATTTCAAGTCAATTACTGATAATAAAATTCAGATTTGCAATAACTTAAAATTTAATCAGCCCATTAAAGGATTAACGCCATCTGAAAAAAATAAATTTAAAAAACTTTTATACATTAATTCTAAAAAAGTTATTTCTTTGATTAGTTCAAGAAAAGGAGAGGAGGAGTTATTTTTAAAACAAATAAAGTTATTAAATAATTTTGATGATTTTACATTTATGATTATCCCGAGGCACCCTCAGCGTTTCAAAGAAGTAGAGGTACTTATATTTAAAAATGGTTATGCTTGTAATTTAGCTAGCCATCCAAAAAAAACTAATCAATCCAGTACCATAGTTCTTGGAAACACTATGGGTGAAATGAATAAATATATTTCTATTAGTGATTTAGTATTGATAGGTGGTAGTTTCAAAAACTTTGGCTCCCAGAGCCCAGTGGAGTCTCTATTATTAAAAACCCCGTGTTTAGTTGGTCCATCCATTTATAATTTTTTATCGATCATTCAAAATGGGATAGCTTCAAAAGTAATCAAACAAATTGCACCAGATGCCATAGCTGTTGAAATAAACAATTTTTTTAGAACCAAAAATAAAAAAGTTTTTGAAGAAAATTTAAATAAATTTCTTTTAAAGAATAAAAAAGATGAAGAGAAGGTTGTTCAGCTGATTAGCAAATATTTTTAATTAATGGTGCGATTGTTTTAAAGCTTGGGTTGTCAGAATTTTTTAGCCATTCAAATACTATTGATTCGACATTAGTTAGTATACAACCAGCATCACGCAGTCTGAAAATTGCATTTTGTTTATTTAAAATATTTCTTGATACTATGGCATCTTCTAAGATGTATACTTTTTTACTTTGATCAATCAAATCGAGTGCTGTTTGCAGTATACATATATGTGACTCCATTCCTGCCAAGATAATTTGATCTCTGGTTTCAATTAGTTTCGAATTAAACTTTGGTTCATCCACACATGAGAAAGCTGTTTTTTCAATAAAGCTTGCATGGGTTAAAAATGGTATCATGCTGGAGATTGTTTTACCAAGGCCCTGGGGATACTGCTCAGTCACTAGAACTGGAATTTCTACAATTTTTGCTAAAGTAGCTATCAGCTCACAACGTTGAATTATTTTATTGACTACCTCTTTTGGCATTGCGCCTGCAAGCTTGTCTTGCATGTCAATAATGACTAGTTGACTTCTCTGTATTTCAGCTTTCATCTTCCTGACTAACCGTTAAATATTTGTTAATTTCTTCTAGATCTTTAATCGATAAAGTTCCAACAGTGTGCTTCAAGTTTAACAGATTCTTCAAATAATTATACCTAGAAGACAGTAAATCATATTTTGCAGAAAATAACATTTGTTGAGCATTCAACACCTCAACACTATTTCTTAAGCCTTCTCTAAAGCCAACTTGTGTAGACTTTAATTGCAGCTCGGATGATTTTAAAGCTTGCTGATAAGCATCAATTGCTGAAAGGTTAGTTTGAAGATTTAAATACGCTTCTCTTACCTGTAATTCAACTTGCCTTTTTAATGCCTCAGCTTCTTGAATTGACTTTTCTTTTAATAATTCTGCTTCTCTAATTTTTGATGAAGTAAACCCGCCAGAAAAAATTGGAATATTTATCTCAACGCCAATCGTATCTGAGTAATTTCTTAAACCAAAAGCGTATCCATCTTTATCCCAGGTTCTTCTTCTTGCGGCTAAGGCATCTATGGTGGGATACTGATCCCCTTTACGAACATCAATTTCTTTTCTGGCAACCTCCACTTCAGCATCCTTAATTAAAATAGCTACACTGTTTTGCATTGCAATGTCTACCCACTCCTCTGGGAGATTATCCATTTTTTCAAATGAAATTAAATTCATAAGGGGTTTAAGTGCGCCAGGTAATTCTCCAGTAATGGCTTCAATCTCTCTTTTTTTAATCTTTAATTCTTTAACTGCATTTAGCAAATCCACTTCCATTAAATCTTTTTTGGTTTTAGCTTCATTAATATCCGTGATAGATATTAATCCTGCTTCAAATTTTATTTCAGCTTCCCGGAGTTGCTCTTGAATTGCTAATCTTTGAGTTTGAATGAGATCCACCTTATCTTTTGCTAAGAGTGATTCAAAATAAAGTTCCGATACTCTCATCATTAAATCTTGCTGAACTAAATGATATTTTTTGTCAGCTAAACTGGTTTGTGCAAGAATTTGCTTATATGTTGAATAGGCAGAATAATTAAAAAGGGGTTGACGGATTACAACATTATATCCGTAGGCATCATAATCAGCTTTTGTTCCCCTGGTAAATAAACTTCCGCCAATTGCTGCGTCTGTATTTAAAAATTTTCTCTCTTGGTTACGATCATCATAATTCATTGTGGCTGAAATAGATGGAAGAAAAAGTGAACGGCCCTGATTGATTAATTCTTTAACCGCTTCATTTTGAAATTTTTCAGAAGATAAGACAGGATCATTTTGTAAGGCTTCAAGATATAACTCAAAAAGATCTTTCTCTTTGGCAGTTGCATAACTGGAATAAAAAAAGATTAAAAAGAAAGTAAATAAATTCTTTAGCCTTAAAATAAAAATTTGTTTGGCTCCCATGATTCAATTAACTGAGGAATTGAGACCTCAAACATTGTTTGTGCACTATATTCTGAATCAGATAATCTTTTAATTACTTTTGCATGCTGAAGCGATTGATCACCTTCAAAAATAAACAGCTGTCCTCCAACATTGAGTTGCTCTCTCAATCCTGGAGGCTCTTTCACATGCGATGCAGTAAATACAAT
>JAYQUI010000015.1:0-18473 GCA_038147655.1 Nitrosomonadales bacterium | reverse complement strand
TGAGCATTTTCACAATGTCGATCTATTCGCAAGCCCAAAGTCTCAAGTCCCTGCATTATCTGAAAGGCGCTAAAAGCTGAAAGTGCAGAGCCTGTATTCCGAAGCGGGACAACTCTACATCTGCCAATATATGCTGCTGGACCAAGAGCTTCAGTATAAACAACGCCATGATAAGATGGGTCTGGTTCATTTAACATAGGAAATTTTTCCTTACTACTTGCCCAATCAAATTTACCAGAGTCAACAATAATCCCACCAACAGTTGTGCCATGACCACCAATATATTTTGTGAGTGAATGAACAACAATATCTGCTCCAAATTCTATTGGTTTACAAAGATATGGTGTAGGAACGGTATTATCAACAATTAAAGGTATTCCATGCTTATGAGCAATAGACCCCAATACCTCAATATCAACAACATTGCCCAGAGGATTACCTATTGATTCACAATATATAGCCTTTGTTTTTTCATCTATTGAAGCTACAATTAAATCATAATTTGAAATATCCACCATTTTAACTTCAATCCCCTGCTGCGGAAAAGAATGCGCAAATAAGTTGAAAGTACCTCCATATAGCTGATTAGCACTAATGATATTATCCCCTGCTCTAGTTATACATTGGATTGAATATGTTATTGCAGCCATTCCTGAAGCAAGAGCTAAAGAGGCAATACCCCCTTCCATTTCTGTAATTCTTTGTTCCAAAACAGCATTCGTAGGATTCATGATTCTTGAATAAATATTTCCCTCAACTTTGAGATCGAATAAATCAGCACCATGTTGTGTATTGTCAAATGTAAAGGATGTTGTTTGATAGATTGGAGTTGTTGCCGACTTAGTTGTAATTTCAGATGTATATCCTGAATGAAGCGCAATACTTTCAAGTTTCATAATTTTTCCTAATTTAATTTTTAAAAATTATTTAAATTATTTAAATTATTTAAATAAAACATAAATGGTGGAGCTGGGGGGAATCGAACCCCCGTCCGCGAATCCTCTGCAGATAGTTCTACATACTTAGCTTATTATTTAATTTAATTAACACTTCAGTAACAAGCAACCAAATATATTAACGAGTCACCTTAAATTTAAGAAACTACTAAGTAACCCAATAATTTCCGAGCCTCTCTATATGACGCTGTAACCTGAGCGAGTGGCACATCAGGACAGCGTTTAGCTGGATTAAGCAGCTAAAGCGTAGTTATCGTCGTTTGCGATTACTAATTTTCTAGCTTTTTTTACGAGGACACTAGGCCTCGGTATGCCCTATTCTGTTTTGTAACCCACGTCGAAACCGGGTCAGCCCCAAAACATCAATCAATTATACTATGCTTGCTTATTAGAAGATCTTAAAATACGTTCTTTTTCACGCTGCCAATCTTTTTCTTTTTCTGTTTGGCGTTTATCGTACTGCTTCTTACCCTTTGCCAAACCGATCTGCACCTTTATTTTTCCTTTAGAAAAATGGAAGTCTAGTGGGACTAGAGTAAAGCCTGATCGTTCCACTTTGCCTATGAGTTTGACGATCTCCTGGCCTTTTAAAAGTAGCTTTCGAGTGCGAATTGCATCAGGTCTGATATGGCTTGAAGCGGCTCCTAATGGGGTAATATGGCAACCTAGTAGATAAATTTCACCTCTTTGAATGATGACGTAGGACTCTTTAATGTTGATCCGATTATCTCGGATTGCTTTTACTTCCCAACCTTCTAGGACAATACCCGCCTCATACTTCTCTTCAATGAAGTAGTCATGGAAAGCTTTTTTATTCGTAATAATAGTCAAAATCAGGTTGAAAGTAATTTAAAATAGCATTGTACTTGATAGTTCATTATCCATAAAAGAAATGCATAATATCCATAAATCAGCCATCGTTCTTCATCCTGCACAAAAAATGTTTCAGCTTGTGGACTCGGTTGAAAATTACCCTAAATTTTTACCTTGGTGTGGATCAACACAAATCATTGAACGAGATAATGACAAAACAATCGCGTCTATTGAAATTAACTATAAAGGGATAAGACAAATCTTCACAACAGAAAATACTAAAAAGCAAAATCAAGAAATGATCATTAAACTCATTGATGGGCCATTTAAATCGCTGTCTGGTGAATGGATGTTTAAAAATTTAGACAAAGATAGCTGCCAAATTGAATTAAAGTTAAAATATGAGTTTAGTAATATCATCCTTGAAAAATTAATTTCACCTGTATTTAACATGATCGCTAATACATTCATTGATGAATTTATAAAAGAGGCTAATAGAAACAATAATGAGCAGTGATAATTCAATTTTAGTGGAAGTCGCTTACGCATCTCCAAGTAAACAACTAATCATCCCCATTCATGTTAAAGCTGGGACGACGGTCAAAGAAGCGATAATTCAATCTGGAATACAAAAAGAATATCCTGAAATTAATTTAGATGAAAATCCGGTGGGTATTTTCGGTAAGCACACGACCTTTGAACAGGTTTTAAGAGAGAAAGATCGAGTTGAAATCTATCGTCCCTTAATTGCCGATCCGAAAGAAATACGAAGACAAAGAGCGGAACAAGGGAAAAAAATGAAAAAAGGTGGAGGAAATAATGAGGAGGACTCCTCAAAAGCCTAAGTTTTCTGTATAATCTCGTTTTGCGAGATAAGGAATTCAACATGCGTCTCTTAGAACAAGCTTTAACATTCGATGATATTTTACTAGTCCCTGCTCGATCTAACATATTACCTAAAGAAGTTTCACTAGCTACTCAACTAACACAAAATATTTCAATTAACATTCCATTGCTTTCAGCTGCCATGGATACTGTCACTGAATCTGAATTAGCGATTGCCATGGCTGAAGAGGGTGGCATTGGTATCATTCATAAAAACATGAGCCCAAAGCACCAGGCTGAACATGTGTCTAAAGTGAAGCGTTTTGAGTCTGGTGTTGTTTTAAATCCAATTGTAATTGACCCAAATATGACGGTTGATGAGGTTATCAATTTAACCAAGAAACATAAAATTTCAGGACTACCTGTGATTGAAGGTAATAAAGTTGTCGGTATTGTCACCAACAGAGACCTAAGATTTGAAGAGAATTTAAATCAACCAGTCAAAAATGTAATGACACCCCGTGAAAGATTGGTGACTGTTAACGAAAAAGCATCAAAAGAAGAAGTAATGCGCTTGCTTCATCAATACAGGCTTGAAAGATTATTGGTTATCGATAATAACGATCAATTAAAAGGTCTTATTACTGTTAAAGACATTCAAAAATCCTCTGACCATCCCTTTGCATCAAAAGACAATAAAGAAAGATTGATCGTTGGTGCTGCCGTTGGTGTCGGTGCGGATACTGAACTACGAGTTGAACAGTTGGTCGAGGCCGGTGTAGATGTCATTGTGGTTGATACAGCCCATGGACACTCTCAAGGCGTGATTGATAGAGTCAGTTGGATCAAGAAAAATTTCTCAAAAACAGATGTGATTGGCGGAAATATTGCTACTGGAGATGCTGCAAGAGCATTAGTTGATGCTGGAGCTGATGCAGTCAAAGTCGGTATTGGTCCTGGATCGATTTGTACAACAAGAATTGTTGCTGGTGTTGGTGTTCCACAAATTACAGCAATAAATAATGTTGCTGAAGCATTAAAAGCTAAAAAAATACCTCTCATTGCTGATGGTGGTATACGTTATTCAGGTGATGTGGCTAAAGCACTTGCTGCCGGTGCATACAACGTGATGCTCGGAAGTATGTTTGCAGGCACCGAAGAAGCTCCTGGCGAAGTTGAATTGTTTCAAGGTCGTTCATACAAATCCTATAGAGGCATGGGCTCAATTGGAGCAATGCAACAAGGATCTAAAGATCGTTATTTTCAAGACAGTGAAGACAATGCTGAAAAACTAGTGCCCGAGGGTATTGAAGGACGAGTACCATATAAGGGCTCGGTCAAAAATGTCATCCACCAACTTATGGGAGGCTTAAGAGCGTCTATGGGTTATGTTGGAGTCGGGAATATAAAAGACATGCGAGAAAAGGCTGAATTTGTTCAGATTACAAATTCAGGTATGCGGGAATCTCATGTGCATGATGTTCAAATCACAAAAGAAGCACCAAACTATAGATTGGATTAAGTTGGATAAAATACTAATCCTAGATTTTGGTTCGCAATATACCCAGTTAATTGCCAGACGCATTCGTGAAATGAATGTATTTTGTGAAATTCATCCCTATGATGTGAATTTAGAAAAGATAAATGATTTTTCACCTAAGGCGATTATTCTCTCTGGGGGTCCTAATTCAGTCTATGAGGATGAAACTCCAAAAGCTCCTCAAGAGATTTTTAAGATGAATGTCCCAATCCTTGGTATCTGTTATGGAATGCAAACTTTATGTGAGCAGCTTGGTGGCAAGGTAATTAACAGCACGAAGCGTGAGTTTGGTCATGCCCAAATCCGCGCTCATGGTCACTCACTCCTTTTAAAAGATATTCAAGATCATACAAATCCCGATGGCCATGGATTGCTTGATGTTTGGATGAGCCATGGAGATAAGGTAGAAAACATTCCAGATCGATTCAAAATCATTGCGAGTAATGACTCAACACCTATTGCTGCCATTGCTAATGATGAAAAGAAAATCTATGGCGTTCAGTTTCATCCAGAAGTCACTCATACCAGCCAAGGTGAAAAGATTTTAGCTAGATTTGTATTAGACATAGCCAATTGTAAGCCTGAATGGAATATGCCAGATTATATTGAAACAGCAATTGAGGATATAAAAAATCAAGTTCATGATGAACATGTAATTTTAGGACTTTCTGGCGGAGTTGACTCATCCGTTGCGGCAGCTCTGCTGCATAGAGCAATTGGTGACCAACTCACATGTATTTTTGTTGACCATGGCTTGTTGAGAAAAGATGAGACCATAAAAGTCCTTTCTTTATTTAAAGAAAATCTTGGTGTGAAAGTCATTCATGTTGACGCAACAAAAAAATTTATGGATGATTTAAAAGGTATTGATGATCCAGAAGAAAAGAGAAAAATAATTGGAAGAAACTTTGTTGAAGTCTTTCAAGATGAATCAAAAAAGATTAAAAATGCTAAATGGTTAGCACAGGGTACAATCTATCCTGATGTGATTGAATCAGCTGGCGGTAAAACTAAAAAGGGTCACAACATCAAGAGCCATCATAATGTTGGCGGATTACCTGAAACATTACATCTTAAACTTTTAGAACCTTTGCGCGAATTATTTAAGGATGAAGTCAGAAAACTCGGTGTCGCATTGGGCCTACCTAATCATATGGTGTATCGACACCCCTTCCCTGGCCCAGGTTTAGGAGTCAGAATTCTTGGAGAAGTTAAATTAGAGTATGCTGATTTATTAAGAGAGGCTGACGATATCTTTATTCAGGAATTAGAACAATCAGGCTGGTATGACAAAACCTCGCAGGCGTTTTGTGTTTTCTTACCAGTAAAATCTGTTGGAGTGATGGGTGATGGAAGAACTTATGAGTATGTGGTTGCATTACGATCAGTTGAAACAACAGATTTCATGACTGCTAAGTGGTCTGAGCTACCTTACTCATTATTAGCCAAAATTTCTAATCGCATCATTAATGAAGTTAAGGGTATTAACAGAGTGGTGTATGACGTTTCCGGTAAACCGCCAGCCACTATAGAGTGGGAATAAAATTTGGACCCGTTAAGTCAGGGTGTCCTTGGGGCCTCTCTACCACAAAGCTTTTCTAATAAAAAAAATATTGTTTTTGTTTTCATTATTGGGTTTCTTGCCGGCATGTTTCCAGATGTCGACATTTTTTTTCGTTCCAATCATGACCCACTTTTATTTCTTGAATTTCATCGACAGTTCACGCACTCATTAATTTTTATTCCACTGGGTGGGTTCATTTTCACAACAATCTTTTATGGTTTATTTTTTAAATTAATCCCTTTTGGTTTTTTAAAAACTTGGTTATTTGCCACCCTGGGTTATGCTACACATGGATTGCTAGATGCCTGCACAAGTTATGGCACTCAGTTACTGTGGCCATTTTCAAATGAACGCATTAGTTGGAATAATATCTCCATCATTGATCCTTTGTTTACTATTCCTGTTTTAGTTTTATTGGTTTTGTCGCTTATAAAAAGAAAATCATTCTGGTCAAAAATTGCTTTAGGGTGGGCTTTAATCTATCTAATCATTGGGTTTATACAAAATCATAGAGCTGAACAAGTAGCAAATGAAATAATTACAAAAAGAAACCATCACCCAGAAATTATTAGCGTAAAACCAAGTTTAGGTAACTTAATTTTATGGAAAATAATTTATCAACACAATGATTACTTCTATATCGATGCAGTCAATATTGGTCCAAAAAAAGAAGTGTTTGCTGGTCAAAAAATAAAAAAATTTAATAAGTTCGATCTACCTTACTTCAATGATCTTGGTGAGATACAAAAAAAAGATATCGATCGATTTTTATGGTTTAGCCAGAATTTTGTAGCTATAAATCCACAAAATGAGTATGAGCTCCTTGATATTCGTTATTCAAACCTTCCAAATGAGATTGGTGGCTTATGGGGAATTCATTTAACTCCTAATAGAGATGAGCATGTTAAGTTTATATCAAACAGATCGTTACAAAAAAGAGATTTTAAGAAATTTTTCCAAATGATTTTTAATGGTTATTTTGATTAATATTATTTAAATAAAACTCACAATCACTCATCGAGCTAAATTTTTCGATTGGAACTGAGTTTTGAAAGTTTGTCGATGACGAATCAATACATTGAAAATCTTGCGTCAACTTAATTAAACGATTTTCAGATTTGCTAAAAATTTGTTGGGTCCAATGAAGCGAGGCTTCATCATTAGCAAAAAGATTATGAAAAAAAATAAATAAAAAAGTGATAAATAACGCTTTCATCCCCATAATATACTTATTATTTAAAAAGATTCAATATGAGTAGAGCTTTTGTAAAAGAAAATGATTTAGAACATGCTGGTATCGATATTCCAGAAAGACCGGTTAGTCAGTTACCCAATTACGTCACGCCAAACGGATATAAGCAATTAAAAGAAACAATTCATTTAATTGAAACAGAAATAAAATCAATTAAGGAATTAGAAGATTCTCCAGAGAATAAACAAAATAAGATGAAATTGGAGCGTGATTTACGTTATTATCTTAAACGTTTTGAAACAGCCCTACTTATTGATAAACATGAGGACAATAATAAAGTGTTATTTGGTGCGCATGTTATCTTGATTGATGAAAACGATGAGACTTATAAATTTCAAATCGTTGGCGAGGATGAGGCTGATATTAAGCAAAACAAATTGAGTTATGTCTCCCCATTGGCCAAAGAATTAATTGGCTCATTAATTGGGGATGAAGTTATCTGGATAAGAGCTGACGGCAACCGTGTCGTCTTTATCGATTCTATAAATTATTAGAGGGTGGTATGGATTTTAAAAAAATAGTTCAAGAGAGAAGGTCAATTAAATATTTTGATGCAAATCATAAAATAACGAAGGATGAGATCAATGAACTTTTCAAAATGACTGTGTTGTCACCTACCGCTTTTAATATTCAACATTGGCGATTTGATGTCATTGAAAATAAAGAGTTACGTGAGCAAATTAAAAAAATTAGTTTTAATCAATCGCAAGTAACCGATGCTTCATTATTGGTCGTTATCTCAGGTGACCTTGATGCCTGGAAAAAAAATCCAAGAAAATATTGGAAAAATACTGACGAGAATGTGCAAAAGATGATGGAGTCCATGATTACGAATTTTTATATCAACAAAAAAGAAATGCAGCGTGACGAAGTGATGAGATCTTGTAGCATGGCCGCCATGACTATGATGCTTTGCGCCAAAAATATGGGTTACGATAGCTGCCCAATGGATGGGTTTGACTTTCCAGAGTTGTCAAAACTTCTTCAATTTCCTAAAAACCAAATTCCAGTCATGTTTGTGGCTATTGGAAAAAAACTTCAAGATGCTTGGCCCCGAGGTGGTCAATTAAACTTAAATCAAGTGGTCAATTTCAGATAAAGTTAAACCTCTCGAGAAGCTCGTTTACGCTCATGTTCAAGTAAAAATCTTTTACGAATACGAATTGACTCTGGGGTAATCTCAACCAATTCATCGTCATCGATAAATTCAACAGCATATTCTAAAGACAATGGTATCGGTGGAGTAAGGTTTACCGCTTCATCCTTACCAGAAGCTCGAACGTTAGTCAGTTGCTTTCCTTTAATTGGATTCACAACTAGATCATTATCTCTGGAATGAATACCGATCACCATTCCCTCATATAATTTATCCCCTGGATGCACAAACATTCTTCCGCGATCCTGAAGCTTCCATAATGCATAAGCTACCGCATCACCATGTTCGGCAGAAATTAAGACGCCATTTCTTCTACCCGGAATATCATCTTTTATCGAACCGTAGTTATCAAAAATATGTGCCATGATGCCTGTACCGCGAGTCAATGTTAAGAACTCACTTTGAAAACCAATTAATCCACGTGCAGGAATTCGATATTCTAGTCTTGTTCGACCAACACCATCATTCTCCATGTTCGCCAACTCGCCCCGTCTATGGCCTAATTCTTCCATAACTGCGCCCTGGGACTCATTATCAATATCCACCGTCAGAAACTCATAGGGCTCAGATTTAACACCATCAATTTCTTTAAATACTACTCGTGGCTTACCCACAGCGATTTCATAACCCTCACGGCGCATATTTTCCAATAAAATGGTGAGATGAAGTTCGCCTCGACCTGACACTCTAAACACATCTGCATCCGATGTTTCTTCTACTCTTAAAGCAACATTGGTTAATAACTCACGATCCAATCGATCCTTGATTTGCCGACTGGTAACAAATTTTCCTTCTCGTCCAGCCAGAGGTGATGAGTTCACCACAAAATCCATAGTTAGGGTAGGTTCATCCACCTTCATTAAAGGTAGGCCTTCTGGTTTATCATTGGAGCAAATGGTGTATCCAATACCAATCTGTTCAATCCCAGAGATGATGATAATGTCGCCAGCAGATGCTTCTGGAATAACTACTCTTTCTAATCCTTTAAATCCTAAAACCTCATTAATACGTCCCTGAGATACTTTTTTGTCACCTGCCATTACAGAAACACTCATACCTTGTTTAATTGTGCCGTTTTGTACTCTTCCTACAGCCAATCTTCCAGTATAGCTTGAATAATCAAGAGCAGATATTTGCATCTGTAAGGGAGCAGATGGATCACCGTCGGGAGCTTGAATATGACTTAAGACTGTTTCAAACAAAGGCTTCATGTCATCATTATTATCTTCTTCCTTGAGTTTTGCATAGCCATTTAATGCGGATGCATACACCACTGGAAAATCTAACTGCTCATCATTGGCTCCAAGATTCGCAAAGAGATCAAATGTTTGATTAATGACCCAATCACAACGGGCCCCGGGTCTATCAATTTTATTCAATACAACAATTGGTCTTAAACCAAGACTTAATGCTTTTTTAGTCACAAATCGTGTTTGTGGCATAGGTCCGTCAACAGCATCTACCAGCAATAAACAGCCATCCACCATACCTAAGACTCTCTCTACCTCACCACCAAAATCAGCGTGACCTGGAGTGTCAACAATATTAATTAATGTATCATTAAAGGTAAGCGCAGTATTCTTGGCAAGAATAGTAATCCCGCGTTCCTTTTCTAAATCATTTGAATCCATCACCCTCTCAGAGACTTCTTTATGAGATGCAAAGGTACCAGACTGTTGAAGTAGCTTGTCAACTAAGGTTGTTTTACCATGATCAACGTGGGCAATAATAGCGATATTTCTGAGGTTTCTGGACATGATGATTCTTCGTAAAAAATTAACGCGCCATTATAGCACCGTTATATGAATTAAACAGGTTTGGTTTTAATTTGAGATATTGCTTGTTGTGCTTTATTTCTTGCATGTTGAATGTTATCAGCATGAGTCAAAATAACACCCATTCTTCTTTTCTTGAAAGATTGAGGTTTGCCAAATAACCGGATATCTATCCCCTGCTCTGCTAATGCTTTTGGGATATTTTCAAATGAAATAGCATCGCAATCATGGCCGCCATAAATAACCGCTGAGGCACCTGGATTAAATAGCGAGGTATCGACAGGCAATCCCAAGATGGCTTTTGCATGCAATTCAAATTCAGATTGCTTCTGAGTAATCATGGTCACCATGCCAGTGTCATGCGGACGTGGGCTCACTTCAGAAAACCAGACCTGGTCCTCTTTGATAAAGAGCTCAACACCAAAAATACCTAAGCCACCTAATGCTGAAGTAACTTTTTCAGCAATTTCTTTTGATGAAGCTAAAGCTTTTTCATTCATGGGTTGCGGCTGCCAACTCTCAACATAATCACCATCTTCCTGTCGATGGCCGATTGGTTCACAGTATGACGTAATAATATTTCCGTCAGAATTTAAAGATCGAACTGTTAATAATGTGATCTCATAATCAAAATCAATTTGACCTTCCGCAATTACCACACCCTCATTGACTCGACCTGAAGTTGCAGCATAGTCCCAAGCCCTCTCAACATCATCCATGGATTCAATGCGAGATTGACCTTTACCTGATGAGGACATGGTTGGCTTAATAAAACATGGTAAGCCTAATTTGTTAACTGCCTCTTTTAACTCATCACTGCTTCGGGCGAAAGCATATGGTGATGTTGGAATCTTAAGCTCCTCAGCAGCCAACTTTCTAATGCCCTCACGATTCATGGTGAGTTGCACTGCTCGGACATTAGGAATGACTTTGGTTACATTGTCAGCCTCAAGCTTTTCAAGCAGCTTAGTATTGATTGCCTCTATCTCTGGAACAACTAAGGTGGGTTTTTCTTTTTGAATTAATTCTTCAAGTGCCGCAGCATCAGTCATGTCAATCGTGTAAGCACGATGTGCCACTTGATGCCCAGGTGCATTCTCATAACGGTCAACAGCAATGACTTCGATACCAAGACGCTGCAGTGAAATAATAACTTCTTTACCTAACTCACCACTACCTAATAACATAACCTTGGTTGAATTTGTTTTGAGTGGAGATGAAAATTGCATAAAAAACCTTACGAGTATTTAAATATAATTATACATTGAGCTCATTAGGATTTAATTAAATTTAACTCAACTGCTAACTTGTAAAACTCAATCGGGTTATCAATTTCTAACTTTTGCTTGATGCTGGTCTGATAGTTAGCTACCGTTTTCTGACTGATATTCATATCTGTAGCAATATTTTTTATAGTCTTCCCAGAGGCGATCATTTTAAAAATTTCAAATTCTCTTTCATTAAGTTGATTTAATTGGTTATCTGAAGTTTTTGTTTCTGGAAAGAAATACTCTCCATTAAGTATCTGCTCCACAGCTTGAAATAAATTATCAGAGATATCTGACTTAGTCACAAAGCCCATCGCACCAAATTTTTTTGCTTTTTCAATCACCAGATCACTGTCATGCATGCTTAAAATTAAGATCTTTTGTTTTGGGAGTCTATTGATAATTTTAGAAAGTGTATCTAAACCACTCGTCCCCTCCATGGAGATATCCATAATAATCAAGCTGTAAGAATTTTCTTGGGCTAAACTATAGGCCGCCTTTCCAGAGTCAGCTTCATCAATCTGATCGAAATTCAAATCCGACAATAAGGTTTTGAGGCCTGAACGCACAATCTTATGATCATCTACTAAGAGTAAGTTCTTCATTTGATTGGCAAGCCTATATCAACTTTATAAAACCCTTTGTGAATGCTTTGTTTAAAAGATCCTGACAAATTCTTCACCCTTTCTTGCATCCCCAAAATTCCAATGCCATTTGTTTTTTTTGCTCTCCTTAATATACCGTTATTCATGAAACTTAAATGGATTACATTGTTATTTCTCTGAACTGAAATTAATACTTCTTTTGGTCGTGAGTGTTTTGAAATATTTGTTAAAGCCTCTTGGGTCAATCTGTACACCGTCTCATTCAATTGTGTTTTAAATATCTTTGAATTTGGTAAATCAACATTCACATTGATATTTTTACATGTTGTTCTTCGTGACCAATTTTTAATTAAATCAACTAACGAGTCTTCAATACCAAGGTCATCAATTATGCTCAAACTCAGACGTTTGATGAGATTGCGCGTTTGCTGCATCAAGTCTTTTGTGGTGCTAATGATGAGATCTGCCTGAGTATTTGGTTTTTTTGATTTTTTAATTGCTGCAGCATGAACTTGAATCGCTGCTAATGACTGTCCGATTTCATCATGCAAATCTCGTGAAATTTCTTTTTTTTCTTGTTCTTGAATTGTAATTAATTTTTGGTTGAGCTCATGAATTCTTTCGTCATTCTTTTTCAATTTATTAGTTAGTTGATTTAATTTCACTCTCAGAATATCTAATTCAGATATGCCAAAGTTTTCTTTATTATTTCTATAACTACCTTGCTCTAAGTTTCTAAAACCCTGAATGAGTTGGCTTAAAGGAGAAATTATTTTTCCAAATAAAAAGAAGATGGAAAAATTTACAAACACAAAAAATAGCAAAGCAATAACTAATCCATTTTTAAATTGCTGCCATATCTCATCATATTCATAAATTGGATTAGGAATCACTTTCACTACTCCAATTTGATCACCAAACTGCACCAGAGGAAAGTCCATAGTCTTTAGATCTTTAGAATATATATCCAATGCATTTTGAAACCACTTAGGAACATGGACCTCTGTATTTAAATTTTTATTTTCGTCGATCACCCTTCCATTGCTATCCAGCAACTGAATGGATAAGTGACGAATTAAATCAAGATCATTTAGTCCCAATAGATTATCTTGAAAAAGATAGAGATCAGGGTTTTTTTGAATCCCGGTTTTGATAGAGAATTCAGCAAGTTTGAGTGAGGATTCAATTTCAGACCTGACTGCATTTTTAGAGGTAAATACCACTGAAAAGAACCCGATAAAGATTGCTACAAATAAAAGAAAGTTAACAATTAATATTAATCTTAGTTTTAAACTCATAAATTGATTCTACTCTAGGCAAAAAAAAAGGGCTAATGCCCTTTTTCTTATTTAAACTGATATGAAAGTGTTATCCATGCAGCTTGTGGTGAGCCAGGAACAAAACCTGGTCCTCTAAAAGCATCACCGGTGCGTGTATTAGTTCCATCTCCAGTGAAACCATTCATCAGTAACCGTCCACCTGAATAATAATTTTTATCTAAAATATTTATTGCTTTAAAGCTAACTAACCAGTTTTTTGCAGGGGACCAATGAGCATCTGCATTAAAGATCACATAACCTGATGTTTCACCATCTCCATTATGTTTTTGATTTTCATTACCCATCAAATAGGCTTTGCCATAACCTAAGGCTGTAAGACCTAATCTAAAATCGTTACTATAGTCATAATTTAATCTAAATTTCATTCGATGCTGAGGAAGGTTAGCTAGCTGATCACCCTTATTAACATTAATTTTATCTACAGCAATACCCACATTATTTTCCACCCACTCTGTAAATTCATCGGCATTCACACCTGCAGCAATAGCTGTTGTAGCAAGGTCATCTGTTGCATTAATATCCGTACCATTTAAAACAATTCCCTCATCTGCAGCATAAATAGCTTTATAAGTATCCCACAGACCTTCGGTTAACTCAGTAGCCTCTCCATCATCAGCTAACTGATCGTCGTCATAGGTATTGAAAGATGTAGTGGATCTGGATCGAGATGAATTGGCATCTGAAGTAAGCTCTAGATCAGAGTCATATGTTGCATTCACATATCCATAAGATGCATTCCAACTAAATTTTTCTGTATTCTGAATACCAAATAAAGTTTCTCCACCAAAACCCAAATCAAGACCATCTCTACGCGTTCTGCCAATGTTATCAAAGTAGCCTAAGCCGTTTTGTGCATTATTGCTTACGAACATTAAGTCATCATGGTTCATCGCATGATAGATAGCTGCATTCCAATTTAACTCTTTTGAGAAGTTTCCTCGAGCACCTACTTCATATGTTTTAGAAACCACATCATCGAGCGGTGGATCATCTGCCATCTGTGTTGGAAGGGAACATGCTAATGCTGGATTTGAACAGCCTAATTCAATAGATGTTGGAGCTCGATTAGATTCACTATAAGACCAATAGGTAGAATATCGCTCATTTGGTTTAAAGGTCACACCAATTGTTGGATTAATACGTGCCCAACTTTGCTCCTCGGTAAGTGATCCACCACTCTGGTCTGCTCTACGGTCTTTGTTATCCACTTTTGTGTAGTTGTATCTTAAGCCGCCGGTCAAATGCCATTGATCATTTAATGACAATGTATCAACTGCATAAAGGCCAAAGGTATCTGATCTTCCCTGAAGATCAGTGTTATTACCAAACTCTCCTGTTTTTGCATCAATAACTCTTCCGGCAAGGATATTTGATCCCTCGTACTCATTTTGAACAAAGCTTATGAGTGATGTTTCAAAATTTAAACCCGTAACAAAATGATTTTGATACCCCATGAGATCATCGGTCAGAGTAAGTTGAGCAGATAAGCCATAGGCGTCTTGTTTGGTTTTTGTTGTGCGAGTTTCGCCCTCTATACTATCAACGGTATATGGGTTATAGGTATGAATAAATCTTGAGGTTCCCGTAACAACTTGTCCAAGATTAGTTATATTTCCCGCATCCCATTCTATTTCTCCATCCCCGTTTAATGTGTATCGATTAGATGATCGGTAGTAAGCATTTGCAGATAGCATCGCTGTATCAGAAATAAATTGAGTTAAAGTTAAATTTAATTTGTGATAACGATTTTCAGTTAAGTCTGGAATAGTATTTACACCCTCATTATCTGCACCTAAAAGATATCTTGGTGCTAGACCGTTACCAATTAGATTATTAGAAGCTCCTGTATAACTCAGCTCAATTCGACCATTTTCATAGTCATTGCCAATCTTACCAAACGCTTGGTTTAGGTGAGATGGGGTATGGTCACGCCATCCGTTTTCAGAGCTATGTTTGTAACCGAAATAGTAATCGACACTGGAGCCTTCAATAATTCCGCCGTATTCAATTAAACCGGCTGTTCGATCCCAAGAACCTACAGTGCCTTCAATTCGACCTTGATTAAACAACTTACCATTTTTAGTTTGCATGGCAATGGCACCGCCCAGGGTATTAAGTCCATAAATTGGATTAGAGCCTGCCACAACTTGAGTGCCGGCTAATGCCCAAGTTGGGATTGTGTCCCATAACACTACATCACTAAATGGTTGGTTTTCACGAACACCATCAACAAAGATGGATAATCCTTGAGGATTACCTGTAATTGAACCAGCAGAATATCCTCTAAAAAATATTTCTGGCTGCCATGGATTTCCGCCCACCTCGTTAAAAGAGATACCCTGAGTATTATTGTTAAGATAGTCTGCAAGAGAGACACCGGATTGGTCTTGCACGTCCTGAGGTTTAATCACCTGGATTGATCCAGGAACGATATCCTGACTAATACCAATGGATGGCAATGGTCCTGGACTAAACACATTAATTTTACCTGTCTGTAAATCTTCAGCATTGGCTGTTAATGCAACAGATACTAAACCTAATAATGACAATCTTAACTTCATAACTAACTATTTAATAAATCAAATGAACCATGATTTTAGCTGATGCTAATTGGTATGCAATAGGAAATTTTCCTTTTTTAATAATTTTAGGAATTTTTCCTGAAATTATTACTTATTAAGCATTCGGGAATATTTCCCATTGATATTTATTCATTTGAAAATAAAAATATCAATATGAATGAAACCAAAATAAAAGAAGACATATTATTATTTCTCGTAACACTAATCGGGTTATTTTTATTCCTTACAATTTATCTGACTTTCAACACACCCATATATAAAATTTTTTTTAGTTAAAATTTTGTAGAACTTATTCAGCCTAAAGTGCTCATTTAAAAGTTATCAATTAACTTACTTGGAATACTAATGAAAAAAATTATTTTAGCCCTTTCTGTTGCAGGTTTTACTATGAACACATTTGCTGCGCACACAGAAGATGATATTAAAAAAGTTCTTACCTCAGATTTAGATAAATGTTTTATCGCAGTCCACAAAAAATATGAAGGCCATATCGTTTCCCTTGAGCGCGAGGTAGAGGATGGACAAGCCGTATATGAGTTTGATGTTAAAACCAAAGATGGCAAAGAGCTTGAAATCGAATGTAATGTTGCAACAGCAAAATTATCTGATGAAGAAGTTGAAGTTGCTAAGGATGATAAGAAGTTTACCTCTGCAGTTAAAATTTCAGCTGAAGAGGCTGAAAAAATTGCACTAGAAAACACTCCAGGTAAAGTTACCGAGAGGGAGTATGCCTTCGAAGGAGATCTTCCGGTGTACGAGTTTGATATCTACTCAGATAAAATTGGTCATGAAGTTGAGGTTGAAATCAATGGTGTGACTGGTGAGATCATGGAAACTGAAATCGAGATTTACGATATCGGCGAAGATTCGTAAATATTAAAACAAATTAAATCCCAGCACTGCTGGGATTTTTTTTATACTTAAAAACGTTTCCCATCTCTTTTTTATTTGCAGTATATTCAACAGAATTAGCCAGACCAATGACCGCAACTAATTTATCTTCAACGTAAACACAAGGGTAATTTTCTCTTTCCCATGGTGGAATTTTCTTTTCCTGAAAGATGTACTTCAAAGATCTTGCCGGTTGGTTAGCCTTAATCTTAATTTTAAGACTCATGTTGTGTGGCTTATCAATAAGAATTTTTTTTGACTTACCAAGGGAGAGACCCTTCCCAAATTTCTTGTCTATCAACACCTCTTTGTTGTTTGAAAGTATGACACTATTTTGATGTTTCCAAAGCACTGGTTTGAATGAATTTTCTGAATTATTGATTAAAAACAATGAGTTATTGTAAGATCGAATAGACATTTCATCTACTTTGATATTAATGCGGCTTTCCAAATTAATTTTTTTAACCTGGCTTACAATCTGTCCAAGAACTTTAATGCTAGGCATTAACACCTGATGTTCGTTTAACCAATACCGAATGACGTTACCCATATCATAATCAGACAGTTTTTTTAATTTCTGGCCATTCAATTGATTAGCACCCTCAAGAACATTCTCATAGAGTTCTGCATGTATTAAATTTTGGTGGTTATAGGCATCGGAGATATGTTTTATAGATCGCCCTGAACTTTTTGCAAACTGTGGAAATCTTTTTTTAATTAAGGGAATGACTTTGTTTCTTAGATAATTTCGATCGTATTTATTATCTTGGTTCGACGAGTCTTCAATAAATTTGAGTTTATGTTCTTGTTGATACCCATGAATTAGATACTTACTCACGCCTAACAATGGTCTCCAAATCTTTAGATTTTCATGGTACTCAGGCATACAACTTAAACCCTTTGATCCAGCCCCTCTGGCAAGCTGAAGCAGTAGTGTTTCCAATTGATCATCTTCATGTTGGGCGAGCACTAAAATATCCTTTTGATGTTTTTGGAATGCTTGGTACCTATGTTTTCTAGCAGCACCTTCGGTGCCTAATTTAAGATCCTGATCGATTGTGACTTTTTCATAGATGTATTCAATCGATAATTTTTTTGCGAGCTGTTTTACGGTGTTAGCCCATTGTTTTGATTCTGGATGCAATTGATGGTCGACGTAAATAAAAGTTAAATCAAATGGGTTCAGTGATCTCAGTTGGCTTAGGGCGTGGCCAAGAACAACTGAATCGACACCTCCGCTCACTCCAACAAGAAGGTGACAATTTTTTTTAAGTTTTTGTTTTAAAAATGATTGCTCAAGGAAGTTAACGAGCTCATTCATAGATTAGGACTGAAAATCACCATAGCTCATCAACCTCTGATATCTTGTACTTAATAAAATATCTATTGGTTGTTTTTTTAAGCGACTCAATTGTTTTATCAATGACTGTCGTACAGATTCCATTATCGCTTCTTTATTACGATGCGCCCCGCCCAGAGGCTCAGGAATTACTTCATCAGCTAGACCCACTTTTTTAAGATGATCAGCCGTGATGCCAAGACTTTCTGCCGCAATGTCTGCTTTTTTTGCATCCTTATAAAGAATCGATGCACAACCTTCGGGTGATATCACTGAATAGGTAGAGTATTGGAGCATCATCAAATGATCGACGACTCCCAGTGC
Source organism: Nitrosomonadales bacterium (assembly GCA_038147655.1). GTDB lineage: Bacteria > Pseudomonadota > Gammaproteobacteria > Burkholderiales > Methylophilaceae > BACL14. Next base: position 243 of record JAYQUI010000015.1, on the reverse strand, counting down.
TAACGCACCGCCAGAACCTCCCTCACCTATAACAACTCCTATGGATGGCGTTTTAAGTTCACTCATCGCATACAAATTTCTCGCAATCGCTTCTGATTGACCTCTCTCTTCGGCACCAATTCCAGGATAAGCACCTGGTGTGTCAATTAGCGTGATGAGTGGAAGATTAAATTTTTCAGCTAAGTGAAATAATCTGAGTGCCTTACGATAACCTTCAGGTCGTGGCATACCAAAGTTACGGTA
>JAYQUI010000014.1:15801-18981 GCA_038147655.1 Nitrosomonadales bacterium | reverse complement strand
ACACCCACCACCTGCAGAGCATTTTCTAGACCTTCAAATGATAATGACCGGCATAATGAGATGATATGTCCTCCATAAATTAAACGTCTTTTGAATGGGGTAGATTTCATCATGTGAGCATCAAAGTGCAGCTTTGCATTATTCTGATAGAGCTTCGTTGCAAGAGTATGGTCTGTTTCATCAATGGTCATTCCAGAAGAATGATTTATGACCTGACCAATGTCATAGTCCTCAAATAATAAATCTGATCCGGTATCTATAGGATTGAAATTTGCATATGAGACGTCATGTCGATGAATCTGAGATAAATCTGAAATCTCTGGAAAATCATTTAGTATGAGTTCGTTTATTTTTGAGTCATTATTTCTTTTTGGAACCATTACCCAACGAATCCAGGATAGTATTTCTTCATTATCTTGATTAAATGTTGTTGACCTCACATAAACTACACCCGTCGACTTATTTGAATTTTCTTTTACGCCAATAACTTGAGACTCTGAGCGAATAGTATCTCCAACATAAGCATTCCTCTTAAACTGAATATTTGCATAGCCTAGATTAGCTACTGCATTTAGAGAGATATCATTCACTGTTCGACCAAATGCGATATGGAAAAGTAACATATCGTCGATTGGGGCGGCATTTAAACCAATATTATTTGCAGTTAAAATAGAACAGTACAAAGGATTACGGTTACCCACAAGAGCAAGGTACAAAGACACGTCTCCATCAGAAATGGTTCTAGGAATAGCGTGCTGAAATATCTGATTAGGTGAAAAATCCTCTAAAAAATTTCCTTGATGTTGGCTCATATATTATTTTCCAATTCTTCCATCATTTCATATTGCACCAGTAATCTTTTTGCAGCGGTGACATGGTGGTGCTCTACTAATTTGTCATCAACCACAACTGTTCCTCTTCCTGAAGCGTTTGCTTCTGCAAGTCCACTAATAATGGCTTTCGCTTGTTCAATTTCAGCAGGCTTTGGTGTGTAAGCATCATTGGCATATGCCAACTGATCTGGGTGTACTAAGGATTTTCCATCAAAACCCATATCTCTACCCATGCGGCAGGCATACTCAAAGGAAGCAGTATCTTTAAGATTGCTATGAATGCCATCAATCACTGACAAGCCATAGGCGCGTGCTGCCAAAATGACTAATGATAGACTGGTGGTGAGTGCGATTCGATCTTGCGTGGTCCTAGCATACATTTGGGATATGAGATCTGATGTTGCTAAGACCATACAAATAATCCGATCTGATGCACTTGCAATTTCTTTTGCATTTAAAACAGCCAAAGGACTTTCAATCATCACCATGACTGAGATATCTTGACCTCCATATCGATCTAACTCGGCAATACAATTAAGGATATCTTCTTTTGATTCAATATTTGGAAACAATATTGCATCAGGTTGAAGGGGGGCAACTGCTTTAATGTCATCCAAACCCCAGGGTGAGTCAAAATCATTAACACGAACGACAACCTCCCTTTTGCCATAACCTCTTTCTTGAAGCATCTCAATCACGTTATCTCTTGATTGGATTTTAGCATCCAGCAAGATAGGGTCCCCGAGATCCAAAATAATTGTATCTGCTCTTAATTCTTTTGCTTTTTCTAGATACCTTTTATTGCATCCAGGTACATACAACATCGAACGTCTGGGCTTGTAAGTATTTGTATTCATCGCATCAATGTGAATAAATTATTAATTAGTATTACATTCTAAATAATAAAAAAAATATGTCAATATTATTTTTAGTCTTATATATGTTTAATCTATATATTTATTATTTTTTTATATATATTTCAATAAAATCAATAGCTTAATAAAATATATTTTTTTTTAATTTCTTGTTGCTTTTTTATTTGGTCTTATATAAGATATACATAAGTTAAATTTTAATTTATTGAGTATGAACATACCTTTATATGTACAAGTCAAACAAAGAATCACGGAAGAGTTAGTTTCTGGTAAGTGGAGAGCAGGGGATATGATTCCAAGTGAGATTGAATTGGCAAATGATTTTAAAGTCAGCCAAGGAACCGTTCGGAAAGCTATTGATGCACTCTCAAATGAGAAAATTTTAGTTCGTCGCCAAGGAAAAGGGACCTATGTAACCACTCATGATGAAGAGCAAATCCAATTAAGATTTTTAAGACTTACATCAACCAAAGGGCACAAAGAAAAACTTGAAAGTGAATTATTTTCTTTTAAGAAAATTCGATCTTCAAGTTATGTGGCTAAACAATTAAACCTTATCCCAGGTTCACCTGTATTTCAGATCAAGAGGTTACTTACGTTTGACAAAAAACCCCTTATCCTTGATGAAATTTATATTTCATCATCCGCTTTTAAGGGGTTAAACGAGGAGATGATCAATCAAAAAAAAGGGTCCCTATATCGACTTTATGAATCACGCTACGGGGTTCAAATGCTTAAGGCCAATGAAAAAATTAAGGCGGTAGCTGCTGGAGATGAAGTATCTAAATTATTAAGTATCTCAAAAAAAACCCCATTATTAAGCATTGAGAGACTCTCTTATACCTATGGCGAGAAGCCTGTTGAATGGAGGTTGGGATTGTGCCTCACTGAAAATTATCATTATCAGACGGAGCTTGAATAATATGTCTTTAAAAGATGAAGCGCTAAATTATCACGAGCATCCAAGGCCTGGAAAAATTGAGATTGCTTCAATGAAGCAGTGCAACACAGCCTATGACTTATCTCTTGCATATTCACCAGGAGTGGCGGAGCCAGTCAGGGCCATTCAAGACAATAAAGACAACGCCTATCGGTATACCAACAAAGGAAATTTGGTTGCGGTTATTTCTAATGGAACTGCTGTTTTAGGTCTTGGAGATACTGGTGCGCTTGCAAGTAAACCTGTCATGGAAGGCAAAGGCATCCTCTTTAAAAAATTTGCCGATATAGATGTATATGATATTGAGATCGATGTATCTGATCCTGATCAATTTATAGAAACAGTTGCTGCGATATCACCTACCTTTGGTGGTATTAATCTTGAAGATATCAAGGCTCCAGAATGTTTCTATATTGAAGATGAATTAAAAAAACGTCTTAACATTCCTGTGTTTCATGACGATCAACATGGTACAGCAGTGATCGTGGCTGCAGGATTACAAAATGCATTAGAAATTGTTAATAAAAAAATT
>JAYQUI010000014.1:3217-15701 GCA_038147655.1 Nitrosomonadales bacterium | reverse complement strand
AATTTATTTCCAAAAGAATACTTATTAAAAATGAAAAGAGATCCGATTGTTTTTGCTCTAGCCAATCCTGATCCTGAAATCACACCAGGTGAAGCTAGATCTGTAAGAGATGATGTCATCATGGCAACAGGTAGATCTGATTATGCAAATCAAGTAAATAACGTACTGGGTTTTCCTTTTTTATTCAGAGGGGCTTTGGATGCAAGAGCGCCACAGATCTCAATGAATATGATGTTAGCCGCATCTGAAGGATTAGCTAAATTAACAAAAGAAGAGGTTCCACAGTCAGTGCTGGATGCCTATCAAGTGAAGGAATTAAAATTTGGACCTGACTATATAATCCCCAAACCATTTGATCCAAGATTAAAAGAGTATGTAGCAGAAAATGTTCGCCTAGCGGCTTTAAAGGAATTTCATGGAAAATAGAAATCCAAAAAATTTAAATCTATTTACCATTCGATTTCCTGTGCCCGCTATGGTTTCGATTTTGCACCGGGTGAGCGGTGTTGTTTTGTTTGTGTTGATGCCATTGTTGACAATATCGCTCTACTGGTCATTAAAAAATGAAAATATCTTTAACTGGGTTCTTTTGTTATTTGATACGACGTTATTTAAGTTAATCAAGTGCCTTATGTTATGGGGCATTATTCACCATTTGATCGCTGGCACAAGACACCTCCTGCTTGATTTACATTTTGGTGTTGATCTGATTATTGCGCGGATGACCAGTAAGATTGTTTTGGTGGTGAGTTTCCTTCTGACATTTATTGCAGGGATTTGGTTATGGTAAAAAATCCTTTTTTCAACTTGTTTGGCGGAATGACACAGTGGCTTTACCAAAGATTCTCGGCATTTTGTTTATATTTTTTTATTGGCTATCTTATTTTTAATTGGGTCCAAATTGACCATTTGGATTATCAAGCTTGGGTGGATTTTTTTCAATCAGTCATTCACCGCTCAATTATTACTATTTTATTTTTAATTACTTTTTTTCATGGCTGGATAGGGGTTCAGCATGTGATTGATGATTACATTAAAAATAAATGGATGAATCAGGCCATATATTTAATTTTACTTTTTAGCATGGTTTTACAGATTATTTTTTTAGTTTTATTTCTCTTGGATATTTAACAGATGCAGCATTTTAAATTTGATGTCTTAGTTGTGGGAGCTGGTGGAGCTGGTTTAAGAAGCGCTCTGCAGCTCTCAGATGCAGGATTAAATGTTGCTGTGTTGTCAAAAGTTTTTCCGACACGTTCTCATACTGTTGCAGCTCAGGGAGGAGTAGCTGCAGCACTTGGGAATGTGACGGAAGATAAATGGATCTGGCACATGTATGACACGATTAAAGGATCAGATTACTTGGGTGATCAGGATGCGATTGAATATATGTGTAAGAATGCGGCCGACGCGATCTATGAATTAGAGCACTACGGCATGCCATTTGATCGAAATTCAGATGGCAAAATCTATCAACGTCCATTCGGTGGAATGACTAAAAATTTTGGTGAGTCAGCCATGTCACGTACCTGTGCCGTTGCTGATCGTACTGGTCATGCCATGCTGCATACGCTTTATCAAAGAAATGTAAAGAATAACACTCAATTTTTTATTGAATGGAGCACACTAGACCTCATTAAGACAAAGGATGATGTGGTGTTAGGGGTTATTGCGTATGAGATGGCCACGGGTCAGTTAGCCATCTTTCAGGCCAAAAAAACAATCTTTGCTACTGGCGGTGCTGGCAGAATATTTGAGGCAAGTACCAATGCTTATATTAATACAGGGGACGGATTAGGCATGGCTGCTCGAGCAAACATTCCTTTAGAAGACATGGAATTCTGGCAGTTTCATCCGACTGGGATTGCAGGAGCAGGAGTGTTAGTGACAGAGGGTTGTCGAGGTGAGGGCGGGTATCTTGAAAATTCGGATGGTGAGCGTTTTATGGAACGATACGCGCCAAATGCTAAAGACCTTGCGAGCCGTGATGTTGTATCTAGAGCAATTGCAACAGAGATAAAAAATGGCAAGGGTGTTGGAAAAAATAAAAATGCTGTTTATTTGCAACTAGCCCACCTCGGAGAAGATAAAATTAATGAGAAATTGCCCGGCATACGTGAGATCGCAATTAAATTTGCTAATGCAGACCCAATCAAAGACCCCATTCCTGTTGTGCCGACTGTTCATTACATGATGGGTGGTATTCCAACAAACTTGCATGGCCAGGTCAGAAAAAATGATTCTGGCGATCGAGTAGAAAATTTTTATGCCGTCGGTGAATGTGCCTGCGTTTCTGTTCATGGGGCTAATCGATTAGGCTCTAATTCACTGCTAGATCTAATTGTATTTGGCAGGGCAGCAGGACTGCATGTGATTGATTCCATAGATCAAAAAGCAAAATATCCAGACATTCCTAAAGAAGCTATTGAATTTACTCAGCAAAGGGTGGCATCCTTGAATACTCAGAGCAAAGGTTCTGAAAATATAGTCCAACTAGGAAATGATTTACGTTCAGCTATGCAACAGCATTGTGGAGTATTTAGATTTCCTGAATTATTAAAAGAAGGGGTGAAAAAAATTCACGACATTGCAGAACGTTCTGAAAGGTTACAAATTGGAGATACCAGTAATATCTTTAATACAGCAAGAATTGATGCCCTAGAATTAAAAAATTTAATTGAGGTCGCTAAAGCCACGATCGAATCTGCTTATGCGCGTGAGGAAAGTCGAGGCGCTCACTGCCGGTCTGATTTTGAAGATAGAAATGATGAGCAATGGTTAAAACATACCCTGTACTATTCACAAACCAATACCATCGGTTATCGTCCGGTTAATTTAAAACCATTAACAGTGGAAACTTTTCCACTTAAAAAAAGGGTGTATTAATTATGAAGTTTTCAGTATATCGATTTGACCCTGAAGTTGATAAAAAACCTTACATGAAAAAATATGAGGTTGATTTAGATGATGGTGATCAGATGCTATTAGATGCTTTGATGAAGATAAAACAGCAAGATGAAACCTTGGCATTAAGAAAATCGTGTCGCGAAGGTGTCTGTGGATCTGACGGGATGAATATTAATGGAAAAAATGGTTTAGCCTGTGTTACCAAATTAAAGGATTTAAAAGAGCCAGTTGTAATTCGCCCGATGCCTGGACTTCCAGTGATTAAAGATTTAATTGTGGATATGGATCAATTTTTCAAAAACTATCATGATGTGAAGCCATATTTCATTAACAATGAAGAGGTCCCCAAAACTGAAAGACTTCAATCTCCTGAAGATCGTAAAAAGCTAGATGGATTATACGAATGTATTTTGTGTGGCGCGTGTACCACCTCCTGCCCATCTTTCTGGTGGGGGCCAGATAAATTTATGGGACCTGCTGCATTACTGCAATCCTATAGATTCTTAGCGGATTCTCGAGATCAAGGTGGCGAGGAGCGTTTAGAATTTTTAGACCATGAAGACCGTTTGTTTCGTTGCCATAACATTATGAATTGCGCTGATGTTTGCCCTAAAGGATTAAGTCCCGCAAAAGCAATATCCGGTATTAAAGAATTGCAGTTTAAAAGAAAAAAAACATCTGTGAAGAAAATATTTTCACTTAAAAAGGAGTCTTCATGAACATTGATCATGTTATTCGATACAAAAGCAGAAGAGGCTTGCTAGAGCTTGATCTTGTGTTGGGAGATTTTTATCAAAACGAATATGAGTCATTGTCGTTAATTGAGAAGAACGCTTTATTAAAAATATTAAAAAAACAAGACAATGATCTATGGAATATTTTATCTACACGAAATTTAAGAGAGTTGATCAAAGAAGAGGTGAGTGATGATTAATGAAAAAAATATCTCAAAAATAGAGTCAGATTTATTTGGCGGGTTTTGGCCTGGAATTCAGCTGTATTACCCTCCCGTGAAATATTCACCCTCTAATAGCAGTTATGAGGATTTAGAGGAGGCATCAGCTAGGTTTAAGAAACATGCTCACCAAACTATTGCTCACACTCTAATTTTTGATTTGGAAGATGGATGTAGTAAAAAAGAATTAAGTCGAGAGCTATTAAAATTAGAGCTAGGTGGTTTAAGAAAATCCAGACCGGATGTGCAAATTGCTATCCGAATCAATCCATTTAGAACAACGGAGTTTGAAAAAGATATTACTTTATTAAAAGTGGTATCTGATTATGTTGATGTGGTCATGCTGGCTAAAGCAGGAGAAGCCTATGGCTCTGCTGAAGTGAGAGATTTATCAAGCATTCTCTTAGATCTGAATCCAAAAATCACGATTCAGCCAATTATTGAACATCCAAGATCATTAAAAATCGTTCCTGACTTAATGTCCTATAACACGGTAAAACATGTGGTGTTTGGTATTCATGATTTTTCCAAAGCCATGGGCATCAATATTACACCTACCAATTGGATTGAGGAGCTGACTTATTTTTTAAATCAAATTATGTTTGAAGCTCGAATCGCTGGTAAAGGTGTTATTGGTGGAGTTGAAACTTTAATTGGTGAACATATCATGCCAGAAAAATTTATTGAGCCACATGATGTTCGCCGCTGGTTAGATTTGCACGGGGATGATGAGTCACGCATCGTTTATCGTCACGCAGTGACTGAAGCAGAAAAAGGATTAACAGGAAAACAGGTGATTCATCCAGGACACATTCATCTATGTAAAGTAGCATACACTCCATCCCCAACAGAAATTAATCTGAGAATAAGAGTATTAAAAGCTGCAATTGAAGCGGATGCATTGCTTGGTGGAGCAATTAAATTTGAGGGTGAGATGCTTGATCCTCCGATGTTTGGTAAAGCGTTGCAGACGCTCTTAAGAGCACATGCGCTCAGAGCTTTAAATCAAGAAGATACAGATTTTGCGATTAGTGTTCTGAATAAATTACCAGCTCAAGTAATTCGTGAAAACTGGCCTTATGGAGCAATACTATAATGATTCAAAAGTTTGAGTGGGAATGGAATGTTCCTGAAGAAATAAATATTGGTCAGCTATGTTCGTCCATTCATCTTGGAACGGAATTTGAAAATAAGTTGGCCATGATTGTTGAGAATGATGAGCTTGGCACTGACCAAATTAGCTTTAAAGAATTAGCCATAAAGACGGATCAGTTTGCTCAATGTTTGATCAATTTAGGTTTACAAAGTGAAGACAGAGTTCTTATTCGTCTACCTAATTCTCTTGACTACCCTATCTCTTTTTTAGGCGCATTGAAGGCAGGATATGTTTCCGTACCGACTTCAACTTTATTAACAGCAGAGGAGGTCGTTTACTTAGCTAATGATTCTCAAGCCACCGCTTTGGTCACGGATAAATTGATGTGGAAATCGCTACAGGAGCATAACCTTCCTCCGCAACTGAAATACATTTTCTTGACAGGGGTTGGAGATATTGAAGAGTCAGATAAATTTCATATTTTTGATATGCAACAAGAAATCAATAAAATAAAAACGATTGATTTTTCTGTTAATACCAAGGCGAATGATCCGGCTTACCTAGTTTATACCTCAGGGACTACTGGCTATCCAAAGGGCGTTTTGCATGCTCATCGAGCTATTTTTGGAAGAAAGCCTGCATCACAATATTGGTTCGACTTTGAAGGCCAAGATGATCGAATTGTTCACTCAGGAAAATTTAATTGGACATATGTTTTGGGATCTGGTTTGATGGATCCACTACATTTAGGAAAAACCATCGTGGTGTATGAAGGAAAAAATCATGCAGACACATGGATGAAGTTGATCCAAAAACACAGTGCTACCATTTTTATTGGAGTCCCAACGATTTATCGACAGATCTTACAAAAGACTGATTTTAAGGCTGAAGATGTTCCGTCATTAAGATATTGTATGAGTGCCGGTGAGCATTTGTCTGATGAAGTGCTAAATCAATGGAGAGACAGATTTAACCAAGATATATTTGAAGCGGTAGGTATGTCAGAATTTTCATATTATCTTTCTGAGAATAAATATAACCCCATTCGTCCAGGTTCAGCAGGTTTTCCTCAACCGGGACATGATATTAAATTAATAAATCCTGAGACCTTAAATGAGGTTGAAACAGGAGAAGAGGGGATGATATGCGTTCCTGATAGTGACCCAGGTTTATTTTTAAGGTATTGGAATTTACCCGAAGAAACTGATAAACATTTACATAGTGGTTGGTTCTTTACAGGTGATTACGCGAAATATGATGAGGATGGTTATATTTGGTTTTTAGGAAGAAAAGACGACATTATTAAAAGCTTCGGTTATCGTGTGTCTCCATATGAAATAGAACGTGTATTTAAATCTCATCCTGATGTGGCAGATTGCGCAGCGATTGGTGAAGAAATTGAAAAAGATAAATTATTAGTGGTGACTTATATTCTGCCACATGAAGGCAAACAGCCTGATCCTAATGAGCTTCTTAAGTTTGGACAAAATCATTTAGCTGCTTACAAGGCTCCAAAAACGATTTACATTGCCCATGAATTTCCTAAAACTAAAAATGGTAAAATTTTAAGAAAAAATATTGATAAATCTATTGCAGTCTCACAATCAACGGTTCGCTAAATTATGATTAAAAACCAAGATATTATTTCTAGCGTAAGTGACGCGCTGCAGTACATATCCTACTACCACTCCGAAGATTTCATTCAAGCGATGACCGCGGCATATCAGAAGGAAGAATCAAAACCAGCTAAAGATGCTATGTTACAAATTTTAACGAGTTCTAAATTATCAGCTTTAGGAAAAAGAGCTCTGTGTCAGGACACGGGTATTGTGACTATTTTTATTGAGGTCGGTATGGATGTGGAATTTGAGGGTGACCAGACAATCGATGATTTAATCAATCAGGGTGTTGCCGAGGCTTATTTAAATCCTGAAAATCCCCTAAGGGCTTCAATTGTTGAGGATCCATTAGGTTTAAGAAAAAATACGAAGAATAATACACCCGCAGTGATTCATACTCGACTAGTTAAAGGTCGGTCGATAAACTTTAAGATTGCAGCCAAGGGTGGCGGGTCAGAGAATAAAGCGCATTTAAAAATGATGAATCCGTCTGATGATCTGGTGGGGTACATTCTTGATCTCATTCCCACTTTAGGCGCCGGCTGGTGTCCACCAGGTGTTCTAGGAATAGGTGTTGGTGGCACTGCAGAAAAAGCTGTGATCATGGCGAAAGAGTCTTTAATGGAATCCATTGATATCCAAGAGTTAATAGATAAAGGCGCTAAATCAAGGGTGGATGAATTACGACTTGAATTGTATGAAAAAATTAATCAGCTTGGAATCGGGGCTCAAGGCCTAGGTGGTCTCACCACTGTTTTGGATGTAAAAATTAATGATTTTCCAACGCATGCGGCATCGCTTCCGGTTGCTATTATTCCAAATTGTGCGGCCACAAGACACATTCACTTTAAACTCGATGGAAAAGGTCCTGCTGAGTTTGTTCCACCCAAGTTAGATTTTTACCCAAAAGAAGAATGGCAACCAAATGAGAATGCGATTGCAGTTGATCTTGATTCATTAACAAAAGAGCGGATGAGTCAATTTAAAGCAGGCGACACTTTATTGCTCAATGGAAAAATACTTACCGCCAGGGATGCGGCGCATAAACGAATTGAGTCTATGATTGCTAATGGTGAACAGCTTCCAGTGGATTTAAAAAATAGAGTGATCTATTACGTTGGCCCAGTTGATCCCATTCAAGATGAGGCAGTCGGCCCAGCAGGCCCGACAACGGCAACCAGGATGGATAAATTTACTGAATCTATTCTGAATCAAGAGGTGATCGGTATGATTGGCAAAGCCGAAAGAGGTCAGCAGACGATTGAGATGCTTAAGAAAAATAAAGCGATTTATATGATTGCGGTTGGTGGCGCAGCATTTCTAGTTTCCAAAGCAATTAAAAAAGCAAAAAAAATAGCTTTTGAAGATCTCGGCATGGAGGCTATATATGAATTTGAAGTCAAAGATATGCCTGTTACTGTGGCTGTCGATCAAGAGGGAAACTCAATTCACACGAGTGGTCCCAAACAATGGAGAATCATTTCTCAATAAATTAGGCTACTTTGGCTTGTATTGATTGCTCGCATATGCATTAGAAGTCAAAAATCCACGTTTTTTTTGGTGCTTTAAACCAATCTCTTTAACTCTTTTTCTCCACAGAACGTAAGAAGATCGTTTGAGATTTTTTTGCATAAGACGCATGACTTCGTTTTCAGTTAAGCCATATTGTTTGAAAATAGCATCAAATGGGGTTCGATCTTCCCAGGCCATTTCAATAAGTCGGGATAGATCTTCTGGATTCATTGTTGATTTAGTCATTTAGTATATAAGTGATGACGTTATCATCTTTTAAATAAGATTTTAGTTTGATCCAGTTTTTGGAATTTTGTTCGTACCAAAGCTCAATGTGAAATTTTTCATCTTGATCATTAATGGCACGAAGGATGTATTTATTGGCTAAAAATGTATTTGTTTTTGTCTTCACTTCTTCGTCTTTATCTTTTGAAAATGACAATTTAAAAATTTCACCATCTTGTGGATTGATGGCAAGACTCTGCTCTGTGAATTTAATATCCCAATACCGGAAGGTTTGTGAACATGCTGGGTGGTTATAATTTTTATCATTGACTTTAATTTTGAAAAATGTAGAGTCCGCAAGGCTTGATAATTCAAAGAAATCGGCGCCATCTTGAGTTTCGCTTTCGAGTTGAGCTAGACAATTGTCTTTATATACCTCTGTTGCTATGTGACGGTATTTATAGGCGGGTATAAACCATAACTTAACATCGAATTGAGCCTTGCTTTTAACTCTGTCATCCTGAATATTAAATTCATGAAAGCCAACATCCTTATCATTTAATTGGACTTGGAAATTTATTTGTTCAGCGTAGGCGCTAACGCATAATAATAAGATAGTTATAAATCTTAAGACTTTTTTGGTAACCATGGCAGGATTGAGTTAGTAGTTTGAATGTATTTTTTATATTTTGGTTTACGATTAATAATGGTTTCTTCCATTAAGCCTGCTCCAGAAAATTTAAAGAGGAAGTAGGTCATTAAAAGGGGAGAAATGATGATAAAAATATGCCCAAATTGAATTGCATTAACAAATATACCCCATGTGATTAACAATTCACCAAAATAATTAGGATGTCTGGAGTATCTCCATAAGCCTGAATCGCATACCTCACCTGACGCGTTAGTTTTTTTAAATTTATACAGTTGGTAATCAGCTATAGTCTCATAAAGTATGCCAATAGCTATCATGAGGTAGCTCAGTGGCATCAGAAAACTCCACCCTTGATCATTGATGGGATTGAATATGTAATATACTGGATAAGAAATGATTAACGCCAAAATAGCCTGAAAGATAAAGATAATAAATAAGCTTTTCAAAGGAAAATGAGGTGAATAATTACGGCGTATATCTTGATAACGTGAGTCTTCTGGCTTATTTGCATTTCTAATACATAAATAAGCGGACAATCGTACCGCCCAGATAACAAGTAATACATAGATCATCCACTGGTTATCAGAGATACTGTTAGTTTGGGCAAAACAGGCGATGTTGATGATGAAGAATAGGCTCCACATGGAGTCAACAATATTGACATTAGTTTTTACGAAGGAATAAATCCATCCAACCAAACCAAACAACACAGAAAACAATAATGCGTCTAAATAAAGGTTCATTTATTTGCCTTTTGCATAAAATTTAAATAAAACTGGCGTTACTACAGCCCAACTCAAAGCTAAAATATATAGGGTGTATTCATGGCTCAGGGCGATTGCTCCAAGTTTTTCGCCAGCCAGATAAGCCAAAGGTCCACCGATCAGACCAAAAAAGATTTGAAGTGCAGGTTTATTCTGCAACCAGGCAAGTGAATGGTTAATGGTTAATGCAAAAGATATCCATAAACCAATGATCCAAATAGGTGAATAAAATTCAATAAAAACAATATGATAAAATATAAAATTAAAGTATTTTAGAAGTCCATCATGGATGAATCCAATAACGATCGCCAAGATAATCAAGATACAGTCAGCAAAAAATTTTTTGCCGTGGAGATATTGGAGTGTTAATAAACAAAAACCAATCAACGCACCATATAACGAGTCGTGTGCAGCAGAGAGAATAAAGATAAACCAGATACTCTGAAAAAGAACAAAGTTAATCAGCTTATGTTTCATTTAGAAAAAAGATAATGGGCAACCATCCATTCTTGACCTTGATCGTAATTCCAAAGTTCCTCACAGGCCATAAAAAATATCCTCCATCTTTGAAACCATAGTTTAGCTTGATCCGATCCATAACAGTTTTTGAAAATATTTATGATTTCCGTTTTATTTTTATCCGTATTGTTCAGCCATTCACGGGCTGTTTTGGCATAGTGGGTTCCGTCCCAAAGCCATTGTTGTTCAATCTTAAAAGAGTTCTGAAAGTAAAGTGGTAAGTCAATAGATGGCATCATACCGCCTGAAAAAAAATACTGACTCATCCAATCATTTTTATCTTTAACTTGGAACAAGTAAGGTGCGCTTTTATGAACAAAGATGTGTTTAAAAAATTTACCGTCTTTTTTCAGCCAGTTTGCAATTTTTTGATACAACACAGCAAAATTTCTCATGTGTTCGAACATCTCAACCGAGACAACACGATCAAATTTTAACTTTGTATCAAATTTGGTCATATTACACGTGATAATTTTTACATTGTTTAATTTTCTTTTTTTTGCTTGGTTTTCGATGTACTTCCTCTGAGAATGGGAGTTTGAAACCGCAGTAATTTTAGCTTTGGGGTATTCCTTTGCCATCCATAAAGTAAGAGAGCCCCATCCACATCCTAATTCAAGTATGGTTTGTCCATTTTTCAACTCAGCATGTTCACACGTTTTCTTTAACGCAAGTCGTTCGGCAGCATTGAGTGAATTGGTCTTATTATTCCAGTAACAAGAACTATATTTTTTATTTTTTCCTAAAGCATAATCATAAAACTCTGCCGGAACTTCATAATGTTGCTCGTTGGCTAAGTCAGTATCTACTGCTATCGGTGACAGATTCATTTCGTTAATGAAGTTAACTTTTTGCTGTTGTAATTTTTCTAAGTTACTTGCTTGTATTTCTTTAATTCGTTCTTTGAGTAAACTTCTAATTCCAAGCCGAATTAACCAATCAGGTAAAAAACCTTTTTCTGCAAAAAACAGTGGGGACATAACTAACCTATGAAAATATAAAAATAAAAATTAAGGAAAGGAAACAGGATTTGGACATACAGAACCTCCTGCAACACAACCTTCCTCTGTTGCACAAGAACAAATCATAATTGCTGAATTGATGGGGTCAAAAGTTTCAGCAGGTCTTGCGCAATATATTAAATGCTGGCCTTGATCAAACTCGGTTGTCTGATGTCCATTAACCCATGATTGATTATCGCTGGAGTTGTAGGCATTATCATGGATATCATCTTCACCCCCTATAATGTCCTCAACGATATAATCGTAGCAAGTTTTCGAATCTCGCATATTTGCTTCCTGACCCATTTGATCATTGTTAATTTTCTTTGCTACCATTTCACGGTTAACTGTGGTTGTTTTATATTTAACCCCGTCCATATAATTTTGGTAACCGATGGTGCCAACAGATGCTAAAATTCCAATGATCGCAATTACAACAAGTAGCTCAATTAGGGAAAATCCATCCTGGATAGTTTGTAATCGATTTAATTTTATTTGATGCATATTACCTTTACTGTCCCTCCAGAAGAACTTTCTTGTCGATAATTTCTCCATTGCCAATATAATGCACTATCTAATGAAGGGTGTTGATTGCTTGTCATATTCATTTGATTGTGATACCAATGTCCATCGGCAACATTCAACCAGACTTTAGAGCCATTATTTTTATAATACCATACCGACCTATTTCCCCATCGATCCGGTAGAGCTAAATGTTTATTATAAGCTTCAAGAAACTGAGCTTTTGTTGGTAAAGTAAAACCAGCTGGACAATTATAACCATTCCGAATATCTAAAGTACTGTATACAACTGTTGAAAAGTTAATTGAACCTTGGGCTGAACACACAAAAGATTCATTATCAGCTGCTTTAGTTGCAGTAACATTACATGAGCCAGTGGCATGTTGTGTTAACAGTCCGTTATTAGAAATTGAGCAAATATTTGCATTATTTGTCGTCCAGGTAACCTGACCGTTTCCAGCTCCCCCTCCAATATGAATTTGTCTGGTATTTTGATTTGACCAATTTCCATTTGATACTAATGCCAAAGCCGGTTGTTCTGAGCATTCAATATTAAAATTTATCGATTCCTGTGCAGAGCAAACAAAGGAATCATTATCTGCACTCTTAATCACAGTAAGGTTACATAATCCAGTGGCATGCCGTGTCAACAGTCCATTATTAGAAATTGAGCAAATATTTGCATTATTTGTCGTCCAGGTAACCTGACCGT
>JAYQUI010000014.1:0-3117 GCA_038147655.1 Nitrosomonadales bacterium | reverse complement strand
AATTTCCATTTGATACTAATGCCAAAGCCGGTTGTTCTGAGCATTCAATATTAAATGAAGTTTGAACAGCCTTTTGCATGTATTCAAGATCTGCTTCTTTGATAACATTTATGACACATAACCCTAAGCCCACTCGAATGACATTACCATTGTTATCAACAGTACATACAGATTCGACCTCCGAGGAAAAAGTAAATTGCCCATCACCATTTCCACCAGAGGGAGTAATTTGTTTTTGATTGTTGTTCCATGGAACATTCGGAATGTTCACTATAATATCCTCTGTCTGAGGATTAGAGGAACATGAGCCTTTAGAACACCATATGTCTGATTCGTCTGTTATTTGTTGACGAGCATTAAGAGCGACTGAAAATATCAGAGATATTGAAAAAATACATAATAATCTTAAGCTCATTGTAAACATACTACTGATGTGGTTCCACAAGTACTACAAGCTTGTCTTGCTCTTGGAGTGCCTCCACTATGTTTGGACCATGGATAAGTAGTTTTAAAACTTTGATACCTTGCTCCAGGGCATCGCCATCGACCGCCATCTCTTGTTTTGTACTTGTAATAACCATCTGCTGTTTTTACGAATGAATTATACCCATTAATGCAGTAGTACCAGGCTCGCAATCCAGCTTGACCTTGAAGATTACCTTTGGCTAAAGCAGACTCAAGAACAGCCGAGGTTGGATTAGTCCAACCAGCTGGACAACTTCCTCTATTATTATCTATTCTAATTGCTGAAAAGAGGCCGGTTGTAAAAGAGGCTGATGCACTATCAGCACATGCAAATAATTGATTATCCTGATTCTTTTGCACTTGAACCGTACACGTACCTTTGGCAAGCTGAACAGCATTAACAAAATTCGGATCATTACTGTCGACAGTACAGATGTTTGGTGTAAGTGACATCCAGATTTCAGCACCACTACCAACAGCCCCATTAAGAACTAATCTTTTTGTATCCATATCAGTCCAAATCTCACCGGGTTGTATGGCAAGATTTTGATTTTCACAACCTATTTCAAAATCCACATCTTGCGACAGGGCCGCAAAAACTAAGTCCGCCTCTTTGGTTACATTAATACTGCAATTCCCAATGGCTAATCTTGTAACGACCCCATCTTCAGTGACTGTACAAATATTAGGAGTGTTTGAAGTGAAAGTACAATCTCCTGCTCCATCTCCACCAAGACACGCTAACTGTTTTTGATTGTCATTATTCCATGCTCCTGCAGGAACATTTAAGGCAAGTGGTGTGGTTTGCGGTTCAGCAGAACATCCGTTTGTAGAACACCAAACATCTGTTGGCGAGGTAACTCTATTTCTTGAGTTAGCATTTGTTAAAAAAATGCATAAAATAAAAATGCAAAAATAAAAAACAATCTCATTTTTAAATTTAAATAACATATCAATATTATTAACATAATAAAAATTTTGATCAACATCCATTTTTAGTCTCTATGAATGATAGGCTATTTTGATGTATTATGAATAATAGTTACTATGTAAGTATAAGGAGTGAATATGAGTGTTTTAGATTCATTTAAAAAACTTAAAGCTGATGGCCAAAAAATTGTAGTTGTTACATCATATGAGTATTGGAGCGCAAAAATTCTCAATGACACAGACATTAACGGGATTCTTATTGGCGATGACTTATCTATGGTTATCCATGGTAACGAAAATACCATTAACTGTGATGTTGAGACTATTGCGATGCACACCCGAGCGGTAAAGAAGGGCGCAAAAGATAAATTTCTGATTGCCGCTATGCCATTTATGAGTACCAGAAAAGGTTTGTATGATGCCCTAGATAATGTCGAAATCTTAATGAAGGCAGGTGCTAACGCTCTGAAGATTGAGGGTGTGGATGGGAACGAAGAGCTTTACGCTCATTTGTCTGAATCAGGTATTCCAACGATAGGTCATATTGGCTTAACTCCTACACATCATAATGCGATTGGTGGATTTAAACCTCAAGGTAAGACAAAAGAAAGTGAACTAAAAATTATCGAAGAAGCAAAAACACTTGAAGAACTTGGATGCATTGCCATTGTTCTGGAAGCTGTGCCACGACATGTTGGAGCGGCTGTTCGAGATGCTGTGGCGATTCCTGTGGTGGGTGTTGGCGCTGGCTTGGACGTAGACGGTCAAGCACTGGTGCTTCCAGATATGTTAGGTTTTTGTACTGACTTCAAACCAAGGTTTGTGAGAACCTATTTGAATGGTGCAGAGCTTATTACCAAAGCAGTTAATCAATTTGCATCGGATGTCCATTCCGGAGCATTTCCTTCGGAAGCTGAGACGTACCCACCTGCTAAGAAATAAATAATTCAGGGAGCATGCATTCTTGCTCCCTACAATTAAAAATTTTTTTTTAAAAGCAATAAGTCGTTTGTGGTGTCACACAATGGGTTAGTGGAACATCATAATTATCGACATCCTCTAGAGTTTCACAAGGCTCAAAAAAACTCACCCCAATTCTCTTTACTTCATCATGTAAAGATAAAAAAAGACGGTCATAGAATCCTCTGCCAAATCCAACCCGATGTCCTGTTGCATCAAAAGCCAAAAGCGGTGTGATCACTAACTCAATATCGCTATCAATAGCCCATATGGGATTAATTGGCTCCGGAATATTATTCTTTATGAGTGTTGTTTTGGTGCTAGGGTCAAATTTGGCATTTTTTAACGTATTGTTTTTGAAGTCAGTTACGGGAACAACGACATCGATATGATTTTCCCAGCAATATTCTATGATGGGCTTTGTATTAATTTCATTTTTTTGATTAATAGTTAAGAAACAATGAATGCAGGTAGGCTTACATTTTTTAATTAACTCAATTAGGTTGCGAATAATTTGAGACGAATCTTCTTCAAATCGCAAAGAGGATAATTCTTGTCTTTTTTTTTGATAATTTACCCTGGCTATTTCTTTTTTCAAATTCTGTCTTTTAAATAATTAAGAGTACTGATAAATAGTACCATTAAAGGAAAAGAACTTATGACAAACAAGTTCGCTGAAAATTGGTTATAGCTAGTATTGTCTTGAATTGTTGTTTATTAAAAGTTCTATATTTTTTTTGAAGCAGATTGAATTATTGATAT
>JAYQUI010000013.1:0-19022 GCA_038147655.1 Nitrosomonadales bacterium | reverse complement strand
GAATTAGCCTGCATAGCAAATAAATGCACCTTAGATCAGAAAAAATCAATATCCTTAATTGGCGAAATCTTTGGTCAAATATATCAATTAATTGATGATGTGCTTGATTATTCAGGCGATGCTGCGAGAATTGGTAAAAATTTAGGTGATGACTTAAAAGATGGGAAAATGACTCTCCCACTTATATTTGCTGCTGAAAAAGCAAATATCAATGATCGTGAAATAATAAAAAATGCGATTAATCATGGGGATTTAAGTCAATTAACAAGAATCATATCGATTATTAATAAAACAAATTCCATTGATTTCGTCAAAAAAATTATTAAAGCAAAGTTAGCTAATCTTGAACTTGAAATGTCCTATTTTAAAGATAACATTTATAAAGATCGGATGATGGCTTTTATCTCATCATCAATCAAGAGAGACTTCTAGATCATTAAGCAAAAAATATGATAGAAAAAAAAATTCTAATCTATGGCTCTATTGGTTCTGGAAAAACTACTTTTTCAAGAGAAATTTTCAACGACCTTCCACTAATTGAGTTAGATGAAATTAATCGAAATTTAATCGAGCCGGGAAACTCAGGTTACATAGAACTAAAAAAAATAATTAGTGCAGAATATTACGAATCTGATGGTCACATTAATAAAAAAAAATTAAAAGTCGATTTATTCAATGACAACAGGCTGAGAGAAAAAATTGAAAATATACTACATCCATTGATATTTGATGAATTAAATGAATTTATTAAAGGAAAAAATTCGTATGTTGTTATCTCACCTCTTGTCAAAACAGTGTTACAAAAAATGAAATTTGACCTAAAAATAAAAGTTGTTTGTAATACAAATCTCCAAATAAAAAGAGTAGAATCAAGAGATAATTTAGAAAAAAATATAATAAAAAAGATTATTGTATACCAAGAGAATAACTATGATTTAGTACAGCCAGATTTCATATTTGACTCGGCGGGTGATCTTGAAGTACAACTTATTAAACTTAAAAAAATTTTATGATTAATGTTGAATTTCCAATAAATGAAAAATATAGAAAATATCTAAAAATTGAATATTTATTTAATCAGTACCATTTTTTTATAAAACAAAAACATTCTAATCATATAACAAATATTCTTTTTCAACTCTTATTTAAACTTAATACAAATGCGGCTCGAGCAGACATCAAAGTTGAATTAATAAATGACCTTCAAAGAATTATAACAAAATATAAAACCCATGCAGATGAGGCATCAAAGCTCAAAAAAAACCTTGAAAAAATTAATTCTTTTTCTCCTTTTGCATTAAATAATAATAAAATGATTCAAGAATTAAGAGTTCGGTCAGAATCTCCACAAGGAATAAATGATATAGATTTTTCTAAATATAAAATATGGACTGAACTGCAAAATACCAAAACTCGTAATTTATTCTTTAAGGATTTATTTAAAGATTTATTTATTATCAATGAATCCCTTTCGTTCATTTTAAAAATTTTAAGAAAACATTCCGCAAAAGAATCCCTAACTGCAAACAATATGGTTGCTCAATTAAAATTAGATCCATTAGTAAAATTTGACTTACTGACCATTAATCTAAAAAGTAACTCGATATATGAACCATCAATTTCGGCAAATAAATATGCTATCAATATAAACTTTACACACCCGGTTGATGACAAAAAAACAAAACGAATAATTAAATTCTCAGTATCACTTCATAGCTTATAAAGGTAATAAAATGAAAAAACTGATCACAATAATTCTCCTATTATTTTCAAATTATTTACTAGCTGATATTGCTTTCAAAAACCCAATTATAAAAAATAATTTTGGTAAAAAGGTTACCGCTGGATTTGCAACAATTATCTCAGATGAAGACCTTAAAATAATTGATATATCTTCAAATATAAGCAAAAGAATTGAAATCCATACTATGTTAATGGAGGGCGATGTAATGAAAATGAGAAAAATTGAGTCTCCAATAATCACTAATGAAAAGCCACTTGAATTAAAGAAAAGTGGTGATCATCTTATGATCTATGATCTTACGGAAAATCTTGATGATTTAAAAAATATTACTCTTACTTTCAGTTTTAAAAATAACAGTGGTGAAGTAATTAAAAAAGATATTGATTTCTTAGTTCAATAACTTCCATCCTTCTCTTTGGGAGGAGATTCCTACAGCCCCGTTTTTTTGAGCGTCTGCCAAATCTGACAAACTCAAACCTCCAAGTGCGTATACTGGAACATCTGAATGATTAGCAATTTCTCTAAACTTGCTCCACCCTATTCCCTCTCTTTCAGGATGACTGAGTGTTTTTTTAATCTGTGACAATACAACAAAATCAAAACCAAGCTTGTTAGCAAGTTTTAGTTCACCAAGATTATGTATTGATGCTCCATTAATAATGTTCTTGTCGAGCTTTTTGATCTTGTTTAAATCTGTTGATGTATAGTGAATTCCATTATTGTTGATTAAATCTTTATGTCTAGAATTGATTAAAATTTTTGAAGCACACTTTTGTTTTAAAAACTCATAAAAATAATGAAGTTTATCAATTGATAGGAACGGTTCTCTATATTGAATCCAAATATCTTTTGAATTAATAATTTTTTTTATAGATTTTTCATCTTCAAAAAAATTTGTAATTAAATAATATGGTGGCAATGCAAGAGCTTTAAGAATATATATATTTTTTGGAAGTATTTTTTTTGGCCATGAATTAATATTTTCAACATTAATCCACCTGTAATCATTAACTTCTTTTTTTTGAATTTTACCAGCCCATCGAGTGATTTTGAAGAAAGTAATCTTTATAACTCGATTTTCTTGAAAAAATTCTCTTGTAATCCACTCAGTATATGATAGCGGATTGATGCTTATTTCTTCAAATAATTCCCTTGATAAACATTGATCTAGTGACTCACTGAACTCTACTTTACCGCCAGGAAACTCCCAATAACCAGGCCAAGGTTGAGAGGTTAATCTTTGAGAAATAAGAACTTCGTTTTTACTATTTATTAAAATTCCTGCAACAACTTTAGTTATTTTAAGTTCTGTATTCTGCATTAATTTTTACATATTCGTAAGATAGATCCGTTGTAAGTATTGTCGCCACCTCTTTTCCCCTTTTCAGATCAATACTTAACTTAAATTCTTGGGATTTCATCGCATCGATAGCTTTCTTTTCAGAGTATCGTTTTGAGAGCATCCCATTTTTAACCACAATGTTCTTATTAAGATATAGGTCAATAACAGAAACATCAAGATTGGTTAGTTGTGCGTTGCCAATGGCTGACAAAATTCTGCCTAAGTTTGGATCTGAAGCAAAAAAAGCAGTCTTTACAAGCGGTGAGTTTGCAATCGCCTTACCAATAATCTTCGACTCACTCAAATTTTTTGCATTTTTTACTTCTATTTCAACAAACTTTGTGGCTCCCTCGCCATCTCGAACTATTTTTTCTGCTAAATCTTTTGCAATCTCAAGTACATTATTTCTTAACATAATGTACATCTTATCTTTTTTAGTTATTACAGGATTATTAGCATCAGTCGATGTTGATATAACAAATGAATCATTTGTTGATGTGTCCCCATCCACACTGATTAAATTAAATGATCTGTCAGCTACATACCTAACCAAATCTTTTAGCAAATTTTTGGAAATTTTCGCATCAAGAAAAATAAACCCAAGCATAGTAGCCATATTTGGATGAATCATTCCAGACCCTTTCGCAATTCCTGTGCATGTAATCTCATTTTTTCCAAGATTAAATTTTTTACTTACAGCTTTTGGGACAGTATCTGTTGTCATAATTGACTTTGCAGCGTCAATCCAATTTGATCCATATTTTATTTTTGTTAAATTACTCCTAAAAGAGTCCTTAATTCTTTCAACAGGAAGATTCTGCAATATGACGCCTGTCGAAAATGGCAAAATTAAATTTGGATCCAAAGAAAAATATTTGCCAAGCTCTTTATTTATTTTCTTGGCATCTTCAATTCCTTTTTGGCCTGTACCAGCATTAGCATTTCCAGAATTAATAATGAACAGCTGTGGGTCATTTGACTTTAAATTATCTTTTGCAAGTAAGACCGGGGCTGCACAAAATTTGTTTTTGGTAAAAACAGCCGCTGTTTTTGATTTTTTCCCGAGCTCCACAATAACAATGTCATTTTTTATATTTTTTAATTTTATTTTTGCGGCAAAGGTTAAAAATCTAAATCCAGGTACATTGAGTATATTTTTCTTTTGTGGAGCTTTTAAATTTACTGTCATTTGATTCTCCAAACTGTGCCATTTGCTGTATCCTCTAAAACTACACCGAGGGAATCAATTTCATTTCTTAATTCATCAGCTTTTTGGTAATCCTTTTGCAATTTTGCTTGCGCTCTCTGTTGAATTAATTTTTCAATATAATCATGATCAATCTTGCTTGATTTAGTGAAAAACTCTTCTTGTGGTATTGCCATCAAACCAAGAGCTTTTAACGCACTATATATTTCATTTGCTAAGTCATTATTAGTCCCTTTATTGAGCTGATTAATAAGCTCAAATATTATTGATATAGCCTTTGGAGAATTAAAATCATCATCTAAAGCATGTTTAATTTTACTTAAAGATGCTTTAGACCAATCCAGATCAACTTGAATACATTTGTATGGCCTAAGTGCTATATAAATTTTTTCTACTGCAGCTTTGGCGTCATTTAGATTTTGATCTGAATAATTTAATGGACTTCTGTAATGAGATTTGTAAACAAAAAATCTTATTACTTCGCCACTGTATTTTTTTAAAACATTTTTTAATGTAAAAAAGTTTCCTAAAGACTTGGACATTTTTTCATCATCAACATTTACAAAACCGTTATGAATCCAGTAATTAGCCATTTTATGACCATGACAAGATTCTGATTGAGCAATTTCATTTTCATGATGAGGAAAAATTAAATCCTGGCCACCACCATGTATATCAAAACTTTCTCCAAGAATATCACCACTCATTGCTGAACACTCAATGTGCCAACCAGGTCGTCCCTTACCCCAAGGGGATTCCCAAAATGGTTCATTTTCTTTTGATAGCTTCCATAAAACAAAATCACCAAAGCTCTTTTTATTATTATCAATCTTTACTCTTGAACCAGCATCAAGATCATCAAGATTTTTTTTAGACAATTTTCCATAATCTTTAAATTTTGCAATTTCAAAGAAAACATCTCCATTTTTTCCAACATATGCAAAGCCCTTGTCAACAAGGATACTAATCATTTTAATCATTGAAGGGATTGCTTCAGTAGCTTTTGGTTGAAATGTTGGAGGAATTACGTTTAGAGCTTTCGAATCCTCATGCATTGAGTCAATATATTTATCTGTCAATTCATTAAATTTGCAGCCTTGATCATTCGATTTATTAATTATTTTGTCATCAATATCAGTAATATTTCTAACATATTGAACATCATAACCAGAATTTAAAAACCATCTGTAAATTAAATCAAAAACAATCAGCACTCTAGCATGACCCACATGACAATCATCATAAACAGTCATACCGCATACGTACATATTTACATGATTATCGGTGATTGGCTTGAAATTTTCTTTTTTACTAGTAAAGGTGTTAAAAATTCTAATCATAAATAGTATGAGACAAGCTTATTTGGTAAAATAAAAGTATGTTTTTTGGGATTATAGTATGTCAAAACGTTTTTTAATAGCAGTTCTCTTTTTTGTATTCGCTTTTTCACATTATTCTTTTGCTGATATTTCAAAATTAAATAAACTTATAGAGGAAAAAGATTACTTAGAAGCAAAAAAAATAGTTGAACAACTTCTTGATTCTGATAAAGAAAATCCACAATTGCTTTTTATAAACGGAGTGTTGCTATCAGAATTAGATGAAATTGATAATGCCATTAATGTATTTGTTTCATTAACAAAATCGCATCCTGCATTACCTGAGCCTTATAATAATTTAGCGGTCTTGTATGCGCAGAATGGTAATTTTGATTTAGCAAAAACAGCATTAGAGAAATCCATTAAAACTCATCCAAGCTATGCGACAGCTCATATAAACCTAGGAGATTTGTATACGCGCATGGCAAGCGAGTCCTATAATCAAGCACTTCAAATTGACAAATCTAATAAAAATGCAAAAACAAAACTTTCATTAATAAAAAAATTATTTAACTTTCAACCCATTAATAAAAATATTGTTCTTGCCGAAGACACTGAACAAAAAACTCAATCATTTGATGAAATTAAAAATAAAGAAAAAATTACCAATGAAAAGATTTTTGCAATGATTGATAACTGGAAAAATGCGTGGATGAATCAAAACTTTGATCAGTATATTGGATATTACTCGGCTAATTTTAAAAATAATAAAGGAATGGATTTAGAGAAATGGAAGCAATTTAGGAAACCTAGAGTTATTAATAAACCTTCAATTAATTTAAAGTTAGAAAATATAGAAATTTTAAAAAATAAAAATTTATATAGCGTTTCTTTCAAACAAATTTATCAATCTGGTGATATTGATTCAACCACTAAAAAAACACTTTTAATTGAATTAATTGATGATCAATTTAAAATAGTCAATGAAATCTCTTAAAAACCTTCTCTTAACTACTTTTTTATGTAGTCACGCCGTTTCTTATGGTAATGGTTATCAAGCTGATAATATTGAAAATCTTTTAATCAAATCTTTATATGAAATATCTGAGGGTGAACTGAATGATGCATTAATTACAATAGATGAAATAATCAAACAAAAACCAAACTTTAAATTGGCTCATCTTATTAGAGGAGATATATATCAGGCCTACGCCCATGGAATTTCAGATTTTGGATCATCAAGTAACATTTCAAAAGAAAAAATTGACGATTTAAAGGATGAGGCAAAAAAAAGAATCGAAAGTCATTTGCATAATGCTACTGATATCATTAAATCTCCTCGAGTAACCCTCCCTCAAAGCATAAATAACTTAATTTATGTTGATACAAATAAATCCAGATTGTATTTATTTGAAATCAAAAACCATACTTTAATAAAGATCTTTGATGAATACGCCTCCATTGGAAAAAATGGATCAGGTAAAAATTATGAAGGAGACAAAAAAACACCATTGGGAGTTTATACTCTTGGGGAAAAAATAACTCAGCCTTTAAGTGATTTTTATGGTGACGGTGCTTTTCCAATTGATTACCCCAATGTGTACGATAAACTATTAAACAAAACAGGTCATGGCATCTGGATTCATGGAACACCAAAAGATACATATAGCCGGGCTCCAAAGTCAAGTGATGGTTGTATAGTCATCTCAAATGAAAATTTGAATATTTTAGAAAGTATCCTTAAATATAAAAATACAAAAGTTATTGTATCTAAGTTATCTTATGATCAATACTTCGCCACTGAAAATAAAACAGATAATCACAATACTTTCATGAGTTATTTTGAATCATGGATCAACAATTGGACATTACAAAATTACTCAGCATATATAGCGTTTTATGATACCAATGCAAAATATAACTCAACAACATTTGACATATGGTCCTCAAAAAAGAAAACTGTATTTGAAAATACCAATGATGTTCAAATTGCCATTGATAATCTGACGATTATTGATTACCCTGAGGAAGAAGATTATTTGAAGTATGTTGAGTTTTCTCAAACATACAATAGTGATCTATTAAAACAGACATCCCAAAAAAAACAAATATGGAGAAAATTTAATAATGAATGGAAAATTATTAGTGAATCAACTCATTAAATTTATATTAGTTTGTATTGTTTCAACATTTTCAATTCTTGCGCAGGCTGAGCAAGTATTTTTAATCAAAACTTCTAAAGGCGATATCGTCATTGAAACATATGCAGATAAAGCGCCAATCACTGTAAAAAACTTTGAATCTTATGTTGATTCAGGTTTCTTTAATGAAACAATTTTTCATAGAGTAATCGACGGATTTATGATCCAAGGTGGTGGCTTCGACAAAGATATGAACCAAAAAGATACAAATGATCCAATCAAAAACGAAGCAACCAATGGTTTGAAAAATTTAAAATATACCATCGCTATGGCTCGAACAAGTATTCCTGACTCAGCCACATCGCAGTTCTTTATTAACGTAGCTGACAATTCATTCTTGGATTATCCAGGACAGGATGGCTTTGGGTACTGTGTGTTTGGTAAAGTAATTGAAGGTATGGATGTAGTAGACCAGATCGCGAAAGTGCCTACTACTGTAAAAAAAGGACATGCTGATGTACCAATAAGAAAAATAAGCATCAAGCAAATAATTAAAAAATAATTTTAATAGGGATAATAATGATTACACTCAAAACTTCTAAAGGCGATATCGTCATTGAAACATATGCAGATAAAGCGCCAATCACTGTAAAAAACTTTGAATCTTATGTTGATTCAGGTTTCTTTAATGAAACAATTTTTCATAGAGTAATCGACGGATTTATGATCCAAGGTGGTGGCTTCGACAAAGATATGAACCAAAAAGATACAAATGATCCAATCAAAAACGAAGCAACCAATGGTTTGAAAAATTTAAAATATACCATCGCTATGGCTCGAACAAGTATTCCTGACTCAGCCACATCGCAGTTCTTTATTAACGTAGCTGACAATTCATTCTTGGATTATCCAGGACAGGATGGCTTTGGGTACTGTGTGTTTGGTAAAGTAATTGAAGGTATGGATGTAGTAGACCAGATCGCGAAAGTGCCTACAGGAAATCATCCATCGGGTCACCAAGATGTGCCAAAAGAATCAATTATTATTGATGAAGGCTCAAAAAATTAATATTACTGATAGTGCTGTATTCATATCTGATTTGCATCTTACTCATAATGCATCAAATAATATATTTCTAAAATTTCTTGAACACAGTTCAGTTTTAACAAATAACCTCTTTATTTTGGGTGATCTTTTCGATTACTGGGTCGGTGATGATTCGGGGATGTATTCAAATGAAATCAGTGCCTTGAGTAGGCTAGGCAAACAAAAAAATATATATTTCATTCATGGGAATAGAGATTTTTTAATTGGCAAAAACTTTTTTAGAGAAAATCAAATAACAATTCTTGATGACGAAACTCGAATTACTCTCGGTCATCATCAAGTTTTACTTATGCATGGTGATACTCTTTGCAGTGATGATTCAGATTATCAGGCTTTTCGAAAAGAAGTGAGGTCAAAAAAGTGGCAAGAAAATTTTTTAGCCAAAAAATTAGATGAAAGAATAAATATTGCTATTGATCTTAGGAAACAAAGTGAAAAATTAAATCTTAACAAGCCAGAAAATATTATTGATGTTAATGAAAAAACAGTGAACTCATTAATTAAGAATAATCTTCCAATTGAGATATTAATTCATGGGCATACTCATCGCCAGAATACCCATCGATATAAAACATTTACAAGATTTGTTTTAGGTGATTGGAAAGAAAATCAAGGAAATTATTTAGTATGGAAAGAAGCTGTGGGTTTTGAATTTAAAACATTTAGTTAAATTTCTAATGCTCTGTACTTTTTGGCCACCTTATCAAGTGAACCATTAACAAATTTAAAACTTTCCTGACCACCAAAACTCTTTGTGATCTCTAATGCTTCATTAATTGAAACCTTAAAAGGAATATCCACTCTTGTTTTTAATTCATAATAAGCAACCACTAGAATTGATAACTCAATTGGATTTAGTTCTTCTTTCTTTTTATCCATGAAATTATTTAAATCTTCAATAATTTCTTGGTAGCTCTCTTTGATTCCATCAATTAGTGAGTTATAAAATTCCTCATCACATCTGCAATAATCAGGGTCCTCTAGAATATCTTTTTTAATATCAGCGTAATCAAATGTGTTCATGATTCCCCGATAAATTGATTTCATTACCAGTTCCCGTGATTTCCTTCTGCTGTTGATTTTTTTCATTGAGTAAATATTAACTAATTAAATTTAGGGTAACTAGTGTTTCAATCAAGCCATTGACCACTTCAATACCTTTTGTGCCTGTCCTTTTAATAGTCTCATCATCATTATTAGTTGTTAAGACTGCATTCATAATAGGAATATCATATTGCAATTGAACATTCATGATCCCCATCGCAGATTGATCTGATACAACTTCAAAATGATAAGTTTCACCCCTGATTACTGTACCAATTGCAATCAACGCATGAAATTTTTTTGATTTGCAGCATCTTGATAAAAGAAGTGGTAATTCCAAGGCACCAGGCACATAGAACTTATCTATATTAGCTTGCTGGAAACCACACTTTATGAGTTCATCCGAAACAGAATTCTCTAAAACTGAAACATGTTCATAATTAAACTTTGAAATGCAAAGTGCAACCTTTAAATTACTATAATCCATATTTATTTAGGTTAATAGAAGATGACTAAAGCTTTATCAAGCGTATTGTAAATTGCGAGAACCAATGGAATACCCACCACCATCCAAGCAATAGGTAAGATAAGTTTTTGCAATCCGACATTGCTTGATTGTATTTTTACGGATCTTGAATTTGATGATGTCATGACCTTTCTTTCTTTATCTAACTCAGATTTACTCATAAAGTATTTTTTATTGACTGGTCGCACAAGTAGATTAGAAATTAAGCCTATTACTAATAAACCGGCCAGTATATACATGCTTAGGTTGTAGGCTTGAGAAGGATCGACACCTTGTTCAATTTGATACTCTCTAAGGTAAAAAACTAACATAGGACCAAGAATACCTGCCGTGGCCCAAGCAGTGAGAAGGCGACCGTGAATAGCTCCCACATGCTGGGTTCCGAAAATATCTGCCAAATAAGCAGGTATGGTAGCAAAGCCACCACCATACATTGTTAAAATAATACAGAAAATAAGTGCAAATAAAGATATATTTCCAGTGGTTCCAGCCCAAGGTGAGCTCACATACATCAAGAAACCCAAAGCAAAGAATATGAAATACGTATTCTTTCTTCCCAAATAATCAGATGATGATGCCCAGAAAATTCTTCCAAGAATATTAGATAAAGATAATAATGCGACAAAACCAGCTGCAATTGCGACAATCTGACCTTGCTCAAATATATTTACTGCTACTTCTTGGAACATTGGTGAGGCCACACCAAGCACTCCAATACCAGCAGAGACATTTAAACATAGGACAACCCATAAAAGCCAAAATTGATTTGTCTTATGAGCATTTTTTACGTGTACATGGTCGTTGGTAATTAATTTATTTGTTTTTTCTTTTGGAACCCAACCAGATGGCTTCCATCCATCAGCAGGTACTCTATAACCAAATGCTCCGAGAAGCATAGCAATTAAATAGACTGTACCCATAATAAGAAAAGTCTGCCAGACTCCTCCATCAACTGAGGAAAAATGATTCATCAAATATTCTGCAGAAGGACTGCCAATCATTGCTCCACCCCCAAAACCCATAATGGCCATGCCTGTTGCCAATCCTCTTCTGTCAGGAAACCACTTGATTAGAGTAGAAACAGGAGAAATATAACCCAGGCCCAGTCCGATACCGCCAATAACGCCCGTTCCTAACCAAATAATCCAAAGCTGATGCGTGTAAACACCTAAGGAAGTGACAATTAATCCCCCGCCCCATGCTAACGCTGCAGCGACTCCAGCTTTCCTGGGTCCTGCTTTTTCAAGCCAGTGCCCGAAAATTGCTGCAGACGCCCCAAGAAAAACAATGGCTAAGGAAAATGTCCACCCCAAATCACTCATTTTCCAATCACAGGATGTTATAAAAATTCTCTCAAAGAAAGTAATATTGTCTGCACATTGTTGGCCCACGACCTCTGTGAGTCTTTTCCAGAAAACACTGAAGCCATAAATCATACCAATCGATAAATGTATTAGAAGCGCCGCCGGCGGGACTAACCACCTATTAAAATTATTATCGGCAATAATATTTTCTTTATTTAATGAGCTAAACATGTTTGAACGTCCAAATGTATATTAATAACTAAACCATAATGAAAAATCCAGAAAAAATCAAAGCCTATTTTCCCATTTTATAGCTTTTAATTAGTTTACAATTACGATTAGAAATATATATTTCTTTTAAAAACTTATGAAAAAGCCAAACATATTAATTGTTGAGGATGAAGAATCTATATTGGAGATGATAGCTTTAAATCTTCATCATAATAATTTTCAACCACTAAGGGCGATCAATGCTGAGATTGCTGAAAGTTTTTTAAAAAAAAATGAAGTTAATCTCATTTTACTAGATTGGATGCTTCCTGGCATGGATGGTATTGATTTCCTCAAACGTATACGAACAAACTCTAACACCAAAGATATACCTGTAATAATGCTCACCGCTAAAAATGAAGAAGCAAATAAAATTGAAGGTTTTGATGTTGGCGCTGATGACTACTTAGCAAAACCATTTAGTCAAAAAGAGTTAATCGCCAGAATAAAGGCCATACTCAGGAGAAAGAAACCAGAATCTATTGCTGAAAAAATTAAACATGGAAATCTTCAAGTTAATCCTGATAGCCATGAAGTATTTCATCAATCTAAATTTATAAAACTTGGACCTACAGAATTTAAATTATTATATTTGTTATGTATGAATAAAAATCGAGTCCTCTCACGTGAAATCATTGTTGATAAGATTTGGAATAACGAATCTGAAATTGATGCACGAACAATCGATGTGCATGTTAAAAGATTAAGATCCACATTAAAATCACATGGTATTGAAAATAGTATTGAAACCATCAGGGGTGTTGGTTACAAGTTATCGGATGAAATAAATTTTGAATAAGATATTCATCAAAGTTATCACGCAATTGATTGTATTATTTGTGGTCTCTTTTTTTGTAGGGATGCTTCTTACAAAAGTATATGGCTTATTATTATTTGCTTTTCTTTTGATTCTTTACGCCCTCAAACAAGCCTATTCCCTAGTAAGTTTGGATAAATGGCTTAATCGGCCATCACAACATACTGTTCCCATTGGAGATAGTTTATGGGAGCCTACCTTTTCAAAACTTTATAAATTTCATAAAAATACTATCAAAATGAAAAAGGATTTAGGTCTAGCATTAGATCAATTTATACTCGGCGCACAAGCGTTACCCGATGGTGTGTTGTCACTTGATCAATCTAACCATATTTTATGGGCCAATAAAAAGATACAGTATATGTTGGGAATCAAGCTGCCAGATGATCTCAATAAGCCAATTACTTATATTTTCCGTGATACCAAGTTGTTAGACTTAATTGAAGCGAATGACAACAAAAAATCAATATCGATAATCATCGATGACAATAAATATCTAATCAATTTAATAGGATTTGGAATAGAAAATAAATTATTGATATGTAGAAATATTAATAATGAAGAAAAATCTGAAGCAAATCGTAAGAGATTTATTTCAGATGTTTCACATGAATTAAAGACTCCATTAACGGTAATTATGGGCAATAGTGAGCTGATGCTAAATACCGATATCGAAAAAAAACAACAAAAAGTTTTGTTACAAGCAACTTTAGAGCAAACACAAAGAATGAATGCTTTAATAACAGATCTTATCTCTTTAAGTAGTATTGCCTCTACAAAAAATATTCAGAGGAACAATAGAGTTATCGTTGACGATTTGAAAGATCAAATTCTCAATAATCTATCATCTTTGAAAGAGAAAAAAGGTATATCATTTGAATTTAACATAGACTCAAAAAAAAATATTCTCGGCTCATTTTCTGAAATCTATAGCGCGCTAGAAAATTTAGTCTCAAATGCATTTAGATATACAGATAAAGGTTCTATTTCGATTAACTGGTTTATTTTAAAAGGACAAGGTGTCTTGTCTGTTACCGACACAGGTATAGGGATTTCAAAAGAACATCTTGAAAAAATTACCAATAGATTTTATAGAGTTGACGCCGATAGAAGCAGAAATTCAGGGGGAACAGGCTTGGGATTAGCGATCGTCAAAAATATTATGGATCATCATAATGGATCAATCGATATTAAAAGCGATATGAATAAAGGAAGTACCTTTTGGCTTGTCTTTCCCAAAGAAAGAGTTATATAAAAAATGTTTCATAAGATATTTTATCTACTTATATTAATCTTCATTTCCTCATGCTCTTCAAACCAAATTAAATCCCCTACATCACAATATGATAAAAGCTCAGTGAATCAATTCGCAAAAACAGACTTTGATCGGATGGCAGATCTTGAGATTAGAGAAAATCTGCAAAGCCTAGAAATCTTGGCCTTGAAATTCTACAAACGCAACCCTAATCAGTTAAAAAAAACGACGCAAGATAATGCAGAAAAAATGGTAAATTGGATTTTCCATGGTGATCATAGAGATGAATTTGAGCAATTAGACAATAAAAAAGATGTTGAGTCTTTGAATTTAGTTTTTGATGAAAGTTTTAATGGGGATAGGGTCTTGGCTTTAATGATTGGTCTGAAGACCATGCTCCTTGAATCGCATGGTAATAAAACAGATTTCTATCTTTTTGATAAATTAGACCCACAAAATATTTACAATGCAGCCCGAAATATTGAAGTGGTCTTATGGAAACTATCTAGTAAGAAAATGGAGAATGGAGAACCTTTTTTGATTTCAAATTCAATCAATGAAAACGAGCAAAATTTAAGCTTTGAAAGAGAATTTGGGAAAATTATTGGGCGAACTGATTATTTCGCCTTCACGTTGTCTGAAAAAACAGAACGGACCATTACAAGAGCATTACAAAGTGTGTCAACAAGGCTATTTTTACCATTTATTTAATAAACTTGATCGTGAAATTATAATAAAACCTTCTCAATTCCTCCGTTGTTTGCCTTCTCGACATAGTCTTGTAACCAGTTAGCTCCTAGATTATTTTTTGCAATTTCAACAACAATATAATCAGCATCCGTTCCAGTTTCATCCCCATACCTTGATAGACCTTGCAGACATGACGGGCAAGATGTAAGAATTTTGACATCATCTTTATTATCTTTAATAAGAATATTTTTGTCTTTTGTGATTTCTTCGGACTTCCTCATTTTTACCTGAGTTGCAATATCAGGTCGAGTTACAGCAAAAGTCCCAGACTCGCCACAACATCGGTCATTCTTTTTAACATCTTTATTTAACAGTGATTTTGTAACATTAGCCGATGCATAAGTTTTCATGGGGTTATGGCAAGGCTCATGATACATATATTGCACGCCAGATACATCATTCATTTTGACCTGTTTTTCCATCAGGTATTCGTGAATATCAAGCAAGCGACAACCAGGGAAAATAGTTTCAAATTGATATTTAGTGAGCTGGTCCATACATGTGCCACAGGAGACGATCACAGTTTTAATATCTAAGTAATTAAGAGTGTTTGCAATCCGATGAAACTGCACCCTATTATCAGATGATATTTCATGGCCTTTTTCAATATCCCCCGAAGAGGTTTGAGGATAGCCGCAACATAAGTAGCCTGGAGGCAGGACAGTAATTGCGCCCACTTCATATAACATCGCCTGAGTGGCTAAACCAACTTGAGAAAAAAGTCGTTCAGATCCACATCCAGGAAAATAAAAAACGGCATCAGACTCATCTGTTACTTTGTTATGATTTCTGATGATTGGAACAATCTTGTCATCTTCAATTCCAAGCATCGCTCTTGATGTTTTTGTTGGAACATTTTTAGGCATCGGTCGATTAATAAAGTGAATGACTTGAGATGCCACATTGCCTTTACCTACAGTTGAAGGTGGATTTTTAGTAAACATTCGACTACCGAATGTTAATTTTTTAGCCACTTTATGGATAGTGCTTTGTACACGATATCCAATATTAATCATCAATTGATGCATGACCTTGATTGTTCTCGGATCTTTTAAATTAAGATAGGTCATACCCACATAACTGCCTAAATTAAATTTTTTCTTATTCTGCTTCCGCAGAAAGTTTCGCATCTGAATACTGACCTCACCGTAGTCAATGTTCACTGGACAAGGATTTAAACATTTATGACAAACGGTGCAATGATCTGCAATATCATTAAACTCATCAAAATGTTTCAGTGATATACCCCGACGAGTTTGTTCTTCATATAAAAATGCTTCAATTAATAACGATGTTCCAAGAATTTTATTTCTTGGGCTGTACATCAGGTTAGCTCTTGGAACATGCGTCGTGCAGACTGGTTTGCATTTTCCACATCTTAAACACGAACTGATCGAATCGGCAATTTCACCCATTTCAGACTGTTCCATGATGATAGACTCTTCTTCAAGCAGTCCAAAGCTTGGGGTGTATGCTTTTGTGAGACCAGATCCTGGAAGGAGTTTACCCTTATTAAAATGCCCATTAGGATCAACTTTGTCTTTATATTTCTTAAAGACCTCAATCGTCTCATTATCTAAAAATTCCATTTTAGTGATGCCAATACCATGTTCACCTGAAATAACC
Organism: Nitrosomonadales bacterium; assembly: GCA_038147655.1. GTDB lineage: Bacteria > Pseudomonadota > Gammaproteobacteria > Burkholderiales > Methylophilaceae > BACL14. Next base: position 2,570 of record JAYQUI010000013.1, on the reverse strand, counting down.
CCATCCAGAGACTTTGCTAGCTTCATTACTTTGGAAACAGCAATTTGAGCGTCATTCATCATCTGGTAGTCATCTGAGTTTACAGGAATATTGGTATGCACATTCCCATCACCAGCGTGCATGTGTAAAGCAATAAAGACTCTAGATTTTAATTTTTGTTGGTGAGTTTTAACAATGCCTGTAATTATTTTTTCAAATTCTCGACCAATAAATATTTCCTTTAAAGGTGCCAACACCTCAGCTTTCCATGAAATTATAATCTCATGACTCTGAACAAGATTAATGATTGGTGTGTTTGGATATTGAGTCTCATAATTGAGAAATTTATTCAAATCATCCCCTACTAGATCCAGGGAATTGATAATCCAATACCACTTAGATTTTACTTTTTCAATTAAATTGAGTGCGAGTGTGGATTTATCTTTAAAAAGGTCCTCATTAAACTCTTCATCCTCAATGACAGGTTTATAGTTATTTATAAAATCTTTAACATCATCCAGTATCGATAATTTATTTTTTATAGATAACTCGATATTGAATTGTTCGATACCATTTGAATACTCACCAAGCCTCTCCAAAGGAATCACAACATCTTCATTAATTTTGAATGCATTGGTATGTTTGGCTATCGCAGCTGTTCTCGCACGATCAGCCCAGAAATTTTTTCTTGCTTCCGGCGAAACAGCAATAAAACCTTCACCAGATCTTCGATTGGCAATGGTAACCACGTGAGAACATACCTGGCCAACGATATTTTCATTATCAGAGGCAATGTCTGCAATCAGAACCATTTTAGGCCTTTGTGATCTAGCGGCTTTAGTAGAATACCCTACCGCCTTGATATAACGATCATCAAGGTGTTCTAAGCCAGCAAGAACAACCCCAGAGGTCTCATCAATATATTTTTTTATTTCGACAATCGATGGAACCGCGTCACCAACTTGGCCAAAAAATTCTAGGCAGACTGTTCTGACAAATTTTGGCATTTTATGCAAAATAAATGTAGCAGAGGTAATGAGACCATCACATCCCTCTTTTTGAACACCAGGGAGTCCACTTAAAAATTTATCTGTAACATCTTTACCCAGTCCAATTTTTCTAAACTTATGCCCTGGGATTTCTAAAATTTCTTTTGCTTTAATTTCTTTTGATGTTTTTGAATCAATAAAAGATATTTGAAATCTTGCATTATCGATATCATGAATCTTCCCAAGGTTGTGATCAAGGCGCTCAATGATGATCCAATCCCCGTTAGGATCCACCATTTTCCATGAAGCAAGATTATCAAGGGCTGTTCCCCATAGAACAGCTTTTTTACCTCCAGCATTCATAGCAACATTTCCACCAATGCAGCATGAATCAGCTGAGGTTGGATCAGTTGCAAACTCTAAACCTGCAGCGTTAGCCTTTTCCATGACTCTTCTTGTAACCGCACCAGCACCACAATGAACCACAGGTACCTTGCTGTAAACTCCAGGAAGATCAATATTTGAAACCTCAGAAATGGAATCCAACTTCTCTGTATTTATAACTGCAGATTTACTCGTTAAAGGAATAGCTCCTCCAGTGTATCCAGTCCCGCCGCCTCTAGGAATAATTGTTAAACCGAGCTCGATTAATTCTTTAACCAATGCAGGAATTTCATCTTCATTGTCAGGATTCAGGACGACAAAGGGAAATTCAACCCTCCAGTCAGTAGCGTCAGTAACATGTGAAACACGAGCCAACCCATCAAACTGAATATTATCTTTATTAGTGTGTTTTTTTAAACTCTTGAGAACTTTTTTACGCATCAACTTAGTTGTCTTGAATGATTCTTCAAAATCATCAACAGCTTTTCTAGAAGAGACAACCAATTGTGAAACTTTAATGTTTCCAAAACTTCGCGATTCAATTGAATTGATTCTATGATGCAGTGCTTCAATGAGCTGTTTCAGCCTTTTAGGGTTATCTAACAAATCATCTTGAAGATAAGGGTTTCGAGTTACGACCCACAAATCTCCAAGGACCTCAAAAAGCATTCGGGCTGAAATTCCTGTTTTTCTCTCAGCGCGAAGTTCTTCAATAGCTTTCCACATCTCTTCGCCAAGAAATCTAAAGACTATTTCTTTGTCAGAAAAAGAAGTATAGTTGTAGGGAATTTCTCGAATTTTGCTCGCAAATTTTGATTGCGCTTTGAGAAAATCTGTAGAAATTGGTGCGTTCATTAATCTTATTGAAATAAAACCTAAGAATACCATGCGGGCTTACTTGTATCAACGCCGATCGCAGTAGGGTTATTCGTTTTTTTAAGGATTATATATGCTTTGGATGAAGTCTTTACACATTATATTTATGGTAACCTGGTTTGCCGGTTTGTTTTATCTTCCCAGATTATATGTCTATCATGCTGAAGCTAAAGATAAGATCAGTGATGAGAGATTTAAGGTTATGGAACGTAAACTTTTTTACGGAATCATGACCCCTGGAGGGATCCTCACAATCTTTTTTGGCATATTATTAATCATAAATTACGACTATCAAGGTGTATGGCTAATCTATAAATTAATTTTGGTCGCACTTTTGGTCAT
>JAYQUI010000012.1:14564-21308 GCA_038147655.1 Nitrosomonadales bacterium | reverse complement strand
AATCACTAATAACACAGTGGAAAATGATTTTTTCCAAGATGCCTTGAATGCTTATAGTGACAGTTTTTTCTATGGTGACAGTCCATTCCTCATTTTGAACAAATATCAAAAAATTTATGCGAGCGGAATGCAATTAACCAAAGATCCAGGGAAAATATGGGTGTATATTGGATCTTTATTTCTAGTGATTGGAATTTTTTGTATGATTTATGTCCAAGAAATTCGTTTGTGGCTGATAAAAAAATCACCGAGGAAGTTTGCTGTAGCGATGGCCTCTAATCGCGAACACATCGACTTTGATAATTATTGCAAACAGTTGACGGAAAAATTAAAGGTTAAGGAATAGAAATGATCCTAAATATACTATTTATTTTATCTATTTTGTTTTCAGGAATTTATAGCTTTATTAATTTCAGAGAATTTATGGATGTGTATGAGATAGCAATTCTTGTTTTCTCAGTACCAGTTTTTATTTGGCTTGGTTATTTCTGGAGTTCTTTTAGAAAATTATTTCTAGCGACATTCGTTCTCACCATTCTTTCTGCATTCATCTTTCAAAATGATCTTCAAATGCAGGAGACAAACTTTTTCTTGAAGTATTTTTTGTCTAGCCAATCGCTGATCATGTGGATGACATTTTTTTTCCCGTTGAGTCTCGCATCCTATTTATATTCATCATTTAAATCAAATCAATTTAGTGCAAACTTAGGATCTAATTTTTCATGGATAGCTCTGACAGCAGGTTTTACAGGCCTGATGGTAAGATGGTATGAGTCATACCTCATTAGTTTGGATGTAGGACATATCCCAATTAGTAACTTATACGAGGTTTTTGTTTTATTCTGTTTAATCACTGGGGCAATGTACCTCTATTATGAGCAAAAGTCACAAACTAAAAAGTTAGGCAGCTTTGTCTTAATCATCATTAATGCAGCTGTTGCCTTCATCCTTTGGTATACCTTTGCTAAAAATGCAGACGCGATTCAACCTCTTGTGCCTGCACTGCAGTCTTATTGGATGAAAATTCATGTCCCATCCAATTTTATTGGTTATGGAGCTTTTTCAATTTCCGCAATGATAGCGGTAGCCTATTTATTAAGAAATCAGCCTGTAGTAAAAAATATTTTACCGAGTGAGTATGTGATGGAGGACTTGATGTACAAATCGATCGCCATTGGGTTTATCTTTTTTACAATTGCAACCATTTTGGGGGCCATCTGGGCGGCAGAAGCCTGGGGCGGTTATTGGTCTTGGGATCCAAAAGAAACTTGGGCACTCATTGTTTGGCTAAACTATGCCGCATGGCTTCACCTAAGGTTAGTGAAAGGTCTGCGAGGTGACGTATTGGCATGGTGGTCTGTGATTGGACTGCTCATAACAACGTTTGCCTTCATCGGGGTCAATCTATTCCTATCAGGACTTCACTCTTATGGAGAACTTTAAGCTTATAAGTTTTCAACTTTAAAATCATGTAAAATATCCTTACTATGCAAAAGGATTTAATCGTTTCAATTAAAGATCTAGCCTTCGGGTATGCCGAAAGACAAATCCACAAAAAAATTAATATGAATTTCCATCGTGGCAAAGTCGTTGCCATTATGGGCGGAAGTGGCTGTGGCAAAACTACAATACTGAGGTTAATTGGAGGTCAAATCAAACCCACATCAGGACATGTTGAAGTGGATGGACAAATAGTTCATGAACAAGGTCGAAAGGGCATTTATGAGCTGAGACGAAAAATGGGAATGTTATTCCAACACGGAGCCCTTTTTAGTGACTTAAGTGTTTTTGAAAATGTTGCGTTTCCGATTAGGGAGCATACAAACTTAAGTGAAGAGATAATTAAAGATTTGGTTCTGATGAAGCTGAATGCGGTTGGGCTTCGTGGAGCAAATCAATTGATGCCGACAGAACTCTCTGGAGGAATGGCGAGAAGAGTTGCTCTTGCCAGAGCTGTGGCATTAGACCCGGACATCATTATGTACGACGAACCCTTTGCAGGACTTGATCCTATATCAATGGGCGTTATCTGCGATTTAATTAGAACTTTGAATGATGCCTTGGGAGCAACGTCGATTATTGTGACGCATGATGTCACTGAGACTTTTGCATTTGCGGATTATATTTATTTTATTGCTGATGGAATTGTTGCCGCTGAAGGATCTCCAAGTGATCTTAAAAAATCTCAACTTCCCTTTGTAAAACAATTTGTCCATTCGCAAAAAGATGGTCCAGTTCCATTCCATTATCAAGCCAATGACTATTCACAGGATTTAAGGTTATAAGATGTTAAATTTTTTTGAAAAAATTGGTGGCACAATTAGATCAAAAATAACTCGTTTGGGCGCAGCGACACGATTATTTTTTAGCATTATTAGTTATTCATCAGATAGTTTTAAAAGATTTAATCTCACGATTAGAGAAATTTATTTCACCGGTGTTTTATCCTTGGTCATTATTGTCGTGTCCGCATTTTTTGTTGGCATGGTATTAGGTCTGCAAGGATATTACACATTACAAAAATATGGATCTTCTGAAGCCATTGGAGTTTTGGTGGCTTTGGCGCTTGTGAGAGAATTAGGCCCTGTCGTGACAGCACTATTATTTGCTGGTCGGGCCGGAACTGCCATTACTGCAGAAATTGGCTTAATGAAAGCAACCGAACAATTATCGGCAATGGAAATGATGGCCGTCAGTCCTGTTGCTAGAATTGTGGCGCCCCGTTTCTGGGCAGGCATTATAACAATGCCACTCCTAGCTTCAATTTTTTCGATGGTCGGTGTTTTAGGAGGATATGTTGTTGCGGTGCCCCTGATTGGCGTGGACGAGGGAGCCTTTTGGTCCCAAATGCAAGCTAATGTCGACTTTAATTATGATATTGTGAACGGTTTTATTAAGAGCGTGGTTTTTGGAATTGCGTGTACCATTATTGCTCTTTTTGAAGGATATGACGCACCACCCACTGCTGAAGGCGTGAGTCGTGCAACAACCAGAACGGTTGTGACATCATCATTGGCCGTTCTTGGATTGGATTTTGTGTTAACTTCATTTATGCTAACAGTATAGGTTGGGAGATTTTTTATGGACAGAATTAAATTAGATGCATGGGTAGGAATATTTGTTGCGCTTGGGTTAATTGCTTTAATGGGCCTGGCAATGAAAGTTGGCAACTTAACATCTAATGACATTAAGACCACATACTATGTCACAGCAAATTTTGAAAACATTGGAGGCTTAAAACCACGAGCTCCAGTAAAATCAGCTGGGGTAGTGGTCGGTCGCGTGGATTCAATTGTATTTGATACAAAAATTTATGAGGCGATCGTTACCATGAGTATTGATGAGAGATATGTTTTTCCAAAAGATACGTTTGCTAATATTTACACAGCAGGACTTTTGGGTGAGCAGTATATTGGTCTTGAAGCTGGCGGTGATCCAGATAATCTAGAAGCCAATGACAAAATTACCCAAACTCAAGACGCCGTTGTTCTGGAAAAGCTCATCAGCCAGTTCTTGTATAATCAAGCTTCCAAGGAGGAAGAATAAATGAGGTTGTTTAAATTACTTATTTTAGGTTTTTTTGTCTCAATTTCATCCGCTTCAATTTCAGCTGACGGCCCTTTGGAATTAGTTCATAAAACAGCGGATGACGTTTTGGCTGTTTTAAAAGCAGATGACTCGATACAACAAGATAAAGAAAAGATTTATAAATTAGCTGAAGAAAAAATTCTACCGAATTTTGATTTAGATCGTATCTCTATGCTTGTCCTAGGAAAAACATGGAGAAAAATTAATGAGGATCAACAGCAACAATTTAAATCGGAATTTAAAACAATGTTGCTCAGAACGTATGCAGTTGCATTAGGAAAATATAAAGACCAAGAAATTGACTTCAAACCAATGAGAATGGAACCGACTGATAAACAAGCAACGGTCAAAACCCAGATTATTCAAGATGGAGCACAACCCATCTCTGTGGATTACACCTTGGCTAAGAAGGATGATGAATGGAAAGTATTTGACATTGTAATCGAGGGAGTCAGCTTGGTAACTAACTACAGATCTCAGTTTGCTAGTGAAATAAAAAATAATGGAATCGATTCATTAATTACAAAACTAGCTGAAAAAAATAGCAAAGGAGACTAATGGAAATTAGTCAAAACAAATGGGTGTTCACAGGCGACTACACCTTTGCAGAGATTCCTGATCACATTCATCAATTAAATCAAATTTCAATTAGCCAGCCGATTACTTTAGATTTTTCAAAATTAAAAAATATCGACACCTCGCTATTAAGTTTTATTTTTGAAATAAAGAGAAAAGCTAATTTATCAAATCAATCTGTAAAGCTTGATAAAATACCAAAAAATTTACAAAATCTTGCCTCATTGTACGGGGTCGAGAATTATCTGAAGTAACTCTTAAAAAAATAATGAAAAGAGCAATTGTTTTTAAAAACATAAAAAAAACCTATGGTTCTTTTGAAGCCGTAAAGGGAATAAATTTGTCGATCGAGCAAGGCGAGTTTTTTGGGCTGCTTGGACCAAATGGAGCTGGGAAATCAACTCTGATTAATATGTTGGCAGGGATTGTTAAGCCAACATCTGGAACAATAAAGGCAATGGGTTTCGATGTAGAAAAGCAGTATCAAGAATCCAGGCATTCCCTTGGGATTGTCCCGCAAGAATTAGTGTTTGACCCATTTTTTAATGTACGTGAAATGCTGAGATTTCAAGCTGGATATTTTGGTAAAGGTAAAGAGAATTATGATTGGATTGATGAGGTGCTAGAAAAATTAGATCTTCAAGACAAGGCTTCGACAAATATGAGAAAGTTGTCAGGAGGAATGAAAAGGAGAGCCCTGATTGCTCAAGCTTTAGCTCATCGCCCCCCAATTATTGTTTTAGACGAACCAACTGCGGGAGTGGATGTTGAATTACGACAAAGACTTTGGGCATTTATGAAAGATTTGAATTCGAAAGGCCACACTATTGTTTTGACAACCCATTATCTCGAGGAAGCAGAAAATTTATGTGGACGAATAGCAATGGTCAATCATGGCAAATTAGTGGCATTAGATAATACAAAAAAGTTAATTCGTAATAATTCATCCAAGAATTTAAATATTAAAATTGACAGAAAAGATAAAGCAAAAATCTTAAAAACTCTGAAAGGGTTTGATGTATTAATCGAGGATGAAATGCTCACTATTACATTAGAAAAAATAGATGAATTAAATAGCATAATTACGCTATTGAAAAAGAATAAAGTAAATTTCTTTGATATACAAACTACTGAGCCTGATTTAGAAAAAGTGTTTTTACAAATTACAAAAAATGATTAACTGGAAAGTACAATTAAAAGGAACATGGACTCTTTTAAAAAAAGAGTTGTTAAGATTTTGGCGAGTTGTCTTTCAAACAGTTGCAGCGCCAGTCATAACTGGAATCTTGTATTTACTAATTTTTTCTCATGTTCTTGATAGCAGGACAGAGGTATATGAGGGAGTTCCATATAGCGCTTTTTTGATTCCAGGTTTAATTATGATGTCATTGTTGCAAAATGCATTTGCAAATAGTTCTTCAAGCTTGGTCCAATCAAAAGTAATGGGAAATATTGTATTCATTTTATTAACCCCATTAACTTACATCCAATTTTTCATAGCCTTCTTGATTGCGTCAATCGTTAGGGGATTATTTGTTGGCCTTGCCATTTATTTACTAGCGATAATTTACATTGATTTACCACTAATGCATCCATGGTTTATTGTTTCATTTTCAATTTTAGGTGGGGCATTGCTTGGGACATTTGGTATTTTGGCTGGGATTTGGGCTGATAGGTTTGATCAAATGGCTGCCTTTCAAAATTTTGTAATTATGCCATTATCATTTCTGTCAGGTGTTTTTTACTCGATCCATTCACTGCCCCCAGTATGGCAAAGCATTTCAAAATTTAATCCATTTTTCTATATGATTGATGGTTTTCGGTATGGGTTTTTTGGACAATCCGACATCTCACCATATATAAGTATGGGGATAGTGCTTACTTTTTTTATTATACTGGCAGGTTTATCTATCCGCCTTTTAAAAACAGGATATAAATTAAGAGGATAGTTATGCATAAAGATGAAATAAAAAAAGTAATTGAAAAAGGTATTGATTGTCACCATATTGATGTTATGGGTGATGATGGAGCTCATTTTGAAGCACTAATAATTAGCAATGAGTTTTTAAATTTAAATCGGGTCCAGAGACATCAGTTGGTGTATCAATCTCTAGGAGATTTAATGAACGAAAAGATACACGCGTTATCACTAAAACTGTACGATCTTTCTGAATGGGATCAAATTAAAGGAGAATAAGCAAATGAGTGCTCAAGAAAAAATAAAAAGCATGATTGATGAAAACAAAGTGATGTTGTTTATGAAAGGGGATCGAAAGTTTCCCCAGTGTGGTTTTTCAGGAATGGCTTGTCAGATTCTTGATCATGTTGGTGTGGAGTATACGACCAATAATGTCCTAGATGACAATGAAATTAGGGAGGGCGTCAAGGTGTTCTCTAATTGGCCAACCATACCTCAACTTTATGTTAATGGAGAGTTTATTGGTGGCGCGGACATTATGAGAGAAATGTTTGAATCTGGTGAGTTGAAACAGCTGTTGGAACAAGTTGGATAAGTTAAAAATAACGGGAGGCTTTCCACTCTATGGTGAGGTAGAAATATCTGGGGCTAAAAATGCTGCC
>JAYQUI010000012.1:0-14464 GCA_038147655.1 Nitrosomonadales bacterium | reverse complement strand
GTAACGGGCACTGAAAATATAATGATGGCAGCAACCTTGGCAGATGGGAAAACATTCATTGAGAACGCAGCAAGGGAACCAGAGGTGGAAGATCTGGGTAATCTTTTAATCAGTATGGGCGCCAAAATCAAAGGATTAGGAACTGATGTCATTGAAATTGAGGGCGTCGCTGCATTAAATGGATCCCAATATAAAGTAATGTTTGATCGAATTGAAGCGGGGACGTATATGGCTGCTGCTGTTGTCAGTGGTGGAGAAGTAAAATTAAAAAATGTTGATCCTCGTAAAATGGAATCTATTATTGAAAAGATTAAACAAACGGGTGCTGATGTAATTGAGGCATCCACAGAGATCACGATTAAAAAAGAAAATCAGCCAATACATCCAGTGAATATCAGAACGGGCGTTTATCCACTTTTTCCAACTGACATGCAGGCTCAGTTCATGGCAATCAATGTCCTCGCGGATGGTCCATCTGAAGTTACTGAAACGATATTTGAAAATCGATTTATGCATGTCCAAGAACTGGTAAGAATGGGAGCAAATATCGATGTTAAAGGAAACACTTCTTTTGTGAAGGGTGTTCAAGCCATTGATGGAGCTAATGTAATGGCGACTGACTTAAGAGCATCAGCCTCACTTGTGATTGCTGGTTTAGCGGCCAAAGGGGAGACAATTATTGAGCGGATCTACCACTTGGACCGAGGTTATGAGAGAATTGAGGAAAAATTAAATAAGCTTGGCGCTAAAGTTGAAAGATTGAGTTAAATGTTAACAATTGCATTATCTAAAGGAAGAATATTTCAAGAGACACTTCCCCTCCTTCAAGGGGCCGGGATAGAGTGTAAAGAGAATCCGGAAACATCCAGAAAATTAATCCTAAATACAAATAATAAGAACATTCGATTATTAATTGTTCGAGCATCTGACGTTCCAACATATGTGGAATGTGGTGGAGCGGACATTGGCATTGCCGGAAAAGATGTTTTGGATGAGTTTGATTCTGCTAATCTCTATCAAATTTGTGATCTTAAAATTGCTAAATGTAAAATGATGGTTGCCGGACCAAAGAGTTATGACTATCAAAAAGCGATGCAACAAAAGTCAAGATTAAAAGTGGCAACTAAATATACAAAAATTACTAAAGAATTTTTTGCTCAAAAGGGAATTCATATCGACGTTATTAAACTTTACGGGTCCATGGAGTTAGCACCTCTTGTTTCAATGAGTGATTTGATTGTTGATTTAGTCAGCTCAGGTCAGACCCTAAAAGCAAATAATTTGGTTGATTATGAAAAAATTTCTGATATTTCATCCCAGCTTATCGTTAACAAAGCATCATTAAAGCTAAAATATGATGAAATACAACCAATCATTAATGCAATTAAAAATAGCGTCAAATGAAAATTAAAACCTTAAAGCTAGCCGATAGTAATTTTTATCAGTCTTTGGAGAATGCTCTATCTTTTGATGAAGAGGATAATAGCCAGATACAACAAACGGTAAAAGATATTGTTCAAGCTGTAAAAGCTAATGGTGATCAAGCACTTTTAGAGTTTACAAAAAAATTTGATAAAGTAGATTTAGATAACCCAAGCGATCTAGAGCTCCCAAGCAGTATTCTAAAAGAAGCTTATGATTCATTAGACACTTCAACACAAAATGCTCTTAATGAATCTGCACAAAGAATTAAAAATTATCACGAAAAACAAGTGCAAGACTCATGGAGCTATGAAGAAGAGGATGGGTCCGTTCTTGGTCAGAAAATTACAGCTTTGGATTCTGTTGGATTATATGTCCCTGGTGGAAAAGCATCTTATCCATCTTCAGTTTTAATGAATGCAATTCCGGCAAAGGTTGCAGGTGTAAAAAATCTTGTCATGGTTGTACCAACACCCAATGGTGAGAGAAATGCATTAGTTTTAGCAGCCGCATATGTAGCCAATGTGGACCGAGTATTCACTATTGGTGGCGCTCAAGCTATTGCTGCGCTTGCTTATGGAACGCACACAATTCCCCAAGTTGACAAAATCGTTGGCCCAGGGAATGCTTATGTTGCAGAGGCCAAGAGAGTAGTTTTTGGAACAGTGGGTATCGATATGATTGCTGGCCCTTCAGAAATTTTAGTCATTACCGATGGAAAGACTGACCCAGACTGGTTGGCGATGGATCTATTTTCTCAGGCCGAACATGACGAGTTAGCTCAAGCAATCCTCATATCATCGGACCCTAGTGTCTTTGAAAAAGTGATGCTCAGTATTAATAAACTGATAGATACAATGCCGAGAAAAGAGATTATCTCCACCTCATTACAAAATAGGGGATTGTTTATACAGGTTGATAATTTAGATGAAGCAGCCCAGGTATCTAATTATATTTCACCAGAACACCTGGAATTATCTGTACAAGATCCGGAATCATTATTAACAAACATTAACCATGCAGGCGCTATTTTTATGGGAATAAATACATGTGAGTCTGTTGGAGATTATTGTGCTGGACCGAATCATGTATTACCTACCTCGAGAACGGCAAGATTTTCTTCTCCATTAGGTGTGTATGATTTTCAAAAAAGATCTAGCATCATTAATTTGTCTGCGAGAGGGGCAACAAGACTTGGGAAAATTGCGTCAGTAATGGCTGAGGGTGAGGGGTTATTCGCCCATGCTAGATCAGCTGATTACAGAGTTAAGGTTGATGAGTAAATTCTGGAGCCAGTTTGTTAAAGATTTGGATCCCTATATCCCAGGTGAGCAGCCCCAGGGTGAGATAAGATTAAAATTAAACACAAATGAAAATCCATACCCACCAGCACCCAAAGTTATCGAAGAGATCCAACATAATGGAGCAGATCGAATAAATTTATACCCAGATCCTGAGTCCAATATCTTAAGAAGTACAATTGCTACATACCATGATGTTGATATATCGAATGTATTTGTTGGCAATGGTTCTGATGAAATTTTGGCTTTTATCTTTTATGGTTTTTTTAAAAATAAAAAGAACTTACTGTTTCCTGATATCACTTACAGCTTTTACCCGGTATATGCCAAATTATTTGACATTAGTTACCAACAAATTCCATTAAATAATGATTTTGAAATAGATTTATCTTTGTATCATCACGAAGATTCAGCAGTCATCTTTCCAAATCCAAATGCACCAACAGGTATTCCAATTCCCGGAAAAAAAATAGAAGATTTTCTGCATCATAATCCATCATCCATTATTGTGGTAGATGAGGCTTATGTTGATTTTGGTACGGACTCCTCTGTGAATTTGGTAAAAAAATATAAAAATTTAGTGGTAACTAGGTCTATGTCAAAATCCAGATCTTTGGCAGGATTAAGAGTTGGTTATGCGATTGGGGATACAACTTTAATTGATGGGTTAATAAGAATAAAAAACAGTTTTAATTCGTACCCACTGGATAGAATTGCCCAAAAAGCATCCGTTACCTCTTTTCAGGAAGACAATTATTTTAAAGAGACATGTAAAAAAGTTATTGAAACAAGAAATCGTTTTATTAAAGCTTTAGAAAATCTTCAATTTTCTGTATTGCCATCTGGTGGCAATTTTATTTTTGCTCAACCACCATCGCCATTATCGGCAAATACAATTTACTCCCAACTAAGAGATGTGGGTATTTTGGTAAGATATTTTAATCAACCTGAAAAATTAAAAAATTTTTTAAGAATTACAATAGGAACTGATCAGCAAATGGATTTATTTGTTGATGAGCTAAAAAAAATAATAAACCAGTGAAATAATTTGTTGAATATAAGTTAAAATTTGATTAAAAATAATAACGAGACATTATGAGTAGAAATTCTTCAGTAGAGCGCAATACCAAAGAAACGCAAATCAAAATTAATTTGAATTTAGACGGCACAGGTATTTCCAAATTAGAATCAGGCATTGGTTTTTTGGATCATATGCTTGATCAAATTGCCCGTCATGGATTAATTGATCTTGAAGTGCAGGCTAAGGGCGATTTACATATTGATGCGCACCATACAGTTGAAGATATCGGAATTACTTTGGGACAAGCTTTTGCCAAGGCAGTCGGGGATAAAAAAGGCATTACTCGATATGGTCACTGTTATGCACCATTGGATGAAGCGCTGTCCAGAGTTGTAGTGGATATCTCAGGCAGACCAGGCCTCGAATTAAACGCTAATTTCAAAAGAGCATTGATTGGGGAATTTGATGTTGACTTGATATATGAATTCTTTCAAGGTTTTGTCAATCATGCATTAATTACCTTACATATTGATAATCTCAGAGGGGATAATGCTCATCATCAGGTAGAAACAATCTTTAAAGCATTCGCTCGAGCCTTAAGAATGGCTCTCACCATTGACCCAAGACAGGCCGATCAACTTCCTTCAACAAAAGGGGCTTTATAGCAAGATCAATGATTGCAATTGTTGATTATGGGATGGGTAATCTTAGATCTGTTTTTAATGCGTTTAAAAAAGTATCGCCTAATCAAAAGATTTTAGTCACTTCTGATCCAAAATTAATAGAAGCAGCGGATAAGGTGGTATTCCCTGGACAAGGAGCGATGCCTGATTGTGTGAGGGAGCTATCAGAGAGAAATTTAACTGAATCGGTCATAGATGCGGCAAGAAATAAGCCATTTTTGGGAATATGCATCGGTTTGCAAATGTTAAATAATTTTTCTGAGGAGGGAAATATTAAGGGATTAGGGATTATTGATGGGAGAGTCCTAAAATTTAAACCTAAAAATCATTTCAACAAGGTACCTCACATGGGTTGGAATGAAGTCCATCGCCCTAAAAATCATTTTATGTGGAATGGCATACCTAATAACGAGAGATTTTATTTTGTCCACAGCTATTACGTTCAGCCTCAAAGCAGAGACCTTGTGGCTGCTGAATGTGTTTATGAGAAGCCCTTTTGTTGCGCTGTCAGTAAGGATAATATTTTTGCAGTTCAATTTCATCCAGAAAAAAGTTCTCAGGCTGGGCTACAATTATTACAAAATTTTACAAGATGGAAAGTTTAAATTATGCAAGTAATTCCTGCGATTGATCTAAAAGAAGGAAAGTGTGTTCGCCTTAAACAGGGCCTAATGGACCAGGCAACCATATTTTCAGAACATCCAGCAGAAATGGCTGCCCACTGGAAATCAAAGGGCGCTAAAAGATTGCATCTAGTTGACTTAGATGGAGCTTTTGCGGGCCAACAAAAAAATTTACCAGTAATTCGTGAGGTGTTACAAGAAATGGGAGAAGTCCCCATTCAACTAGGCGGCGGCATCAGAAATTTAGATACCGTTGAGAGTTTAATTAATGCAGGAATTGATTCAGTCATTATCGGTACAGCAGCAATAACTAACCCAGGTTTTTTGCATGAGGCATGCTTTGCATTTCCAGGCCAAATTATTGTTGGATTGGATGCAAAAAATGGCGAGGTGGCAATTAATGGATGGGCAAAAATGACAGGCCATACGGTATTTGAGATGGCTGAAAAATTTGAGGATTATGGAGTGGCCTCTATAATTTATACAGATATTGGACGGGATGGTATGTTAGAAGGAATCAATATTGATGCAACAGTTGAGTTAGCTGAGCGAGGAAATGTCCCAATTATTGCTAGCGGAGGATTATCAAACATCAAAGATATCGAAGATTTATGTGCAGTAGCCAGTGTTGGAATAAAAGGGGTAATTGCGGGAAGGTCAATATATGAAGGGACCCTTGATTTTAGTGAGGCTAATAAACTAGCCGAGCAACTTACGGGATAAAATATTGCTAGCGAAAAGAATTATTCCATGTCTTGATGTTACGAATGGCCGAGTTGTAAAAGGCGTTAATTTTGTCGACTTGATTGATGCTGGTGATCCGGTAGAAATCGCAAAAAAATACAACGACCAAGGCGCCGATGAATTAACATTTCTTGATATCACCGCAAGCTCAGATAATAGAGATTTGATTTTGGGTATTATTGAACGTGTTGCGGAGCAGGTATTTATTCCTCTAACAGTTGGCGGAGGGGTCAGGGCTGTAAATGATGTAAGGAGACTTTTAAATGCGGGAGCAGATAAGGTCAGTATTAACACAGCAGCCATAAACAACCCATCGCTTGTATCTAATGCTGCGGATAGGTTTGGTTCTCAATGTATTGTTGTTGCCATCGATGCAAAAAAAACTGGAAACGACTGGGAGATCTTTACTCACGGAGGACGAAATCCAACAGGATTAAATGCTATTTCTTGGGCAAAAGAGATGGTGAGAAGAGGTGCGGGGGAGTTATTAATCACCAGCATGGATAAAGATGGAACAAAATCTGGTTTTGACAATGAATTGAATGCTGCCATTTCATCAGAAGTGGATGTCCCAATTATTGCCTCTGGTGGAGTAGGTAATTTAGATCATCTCGTTGATGGCATAATAGAAGGTAAAGCGGATGCAGTTTTAGCAGCCAGCATATTTCATTTTGGTGAATACACTATAACGGAAGCCAAAAATCATATGCGCCACAAAAAGATTGAGGTTAGATGATGAATGTTTTTGATCAAATAAAATGGAATGATCAAGGTTTGATCCCCGCCATACTTCAGGACAATAATACGATGAAGGTTGTCATGATGGCTTGGATGAATAAAGAAGCTTTATCTAAGACTATTGAAACTAAACGGTGTTATTTTTATTCCCGATCCAGGAATAAGATTTGGCTTAAAGGGGAAGAGTCTGGTAATTTTCATAACGTGGAGAGTATTCTTGTTGACTGTGACTTTGATTCATTACTCGTTAAGGTTAATGTAAAGAGTGGCATATCATGTCATACGGGAAGGAATTCATGTTTTTATAATGAAATTACTGATAATGGAGCTACAATAAATATTATTGAAGAAGTATTAAAAGACCCAAAATTAATTTACAAGAAATAAAGTTATGAGCGAGTTAGAACAATTACAACAATTAATTGAAAGTAAAAAAGATAGCGACCCATCATTATCTTATACAGCGAAATTATTTGCTCAAGGAATTGAAGAAATTCAAAAAAAATTTGGTGAGGAATCAATTGAACTAATTATTGCATCTAATCAAGATAATAAAAAAAACGTAATTAATGAAACAGCTGATGTTCTCTATCATCTTCTCGTATTGTTATCAGAAAAATCAGTAAGTTTAAAAGAGGTAATCAGTGAGCTTGAGAGAAGATCTGGCATGTCTGGTCTAGAGGAAAAAGCAAGCAGGAGCAAGTGATGACTTCATGTATTTTTTGCAAAATCGTCAATAAAGAACTACCTGCAACTATTGTCTATGAGGACGATGAATTTTTGGTATTTAATGACATTAATCCCATTGATAAAGTCCATATCCTAATCATTCCCAAACAACATATTGAAAATTTAATCTCTGCTGAAAAAGACGGAGTGGATTCAGAAATTTTTGGAAGAATGCTGATGCTTGGAACCAAGCTTGCAAAAGAAAGTGGTTTGGAAGGTTTTAGAACGATGATTAATTCAGGCGCCAGCGGAGGCCAGGAAGTGTTTCACATCCATTTCCATGTATATGGTGGTAGCAGTCAACTCAAAAAAATATAAGGAGGTTGAGAATGCCTGGTTTTAAAGAATTATTAATTATTTTGGTTGTTGTATTGATTATATTTGGTGCCGGAAGATTAAAAAATATTGGTAAGGATCTTGGGGCCGCCATAAAAAATTTTAAAGAGGGTATGTCTGATAAGTCGGATAAAAAAGATAAATAATGTTTGATATATCTTTTTCTGAATTTATTCTTGTTGTCGTTGTTTTTGTATTGTTCGTAAATCCAAAAAATATTCCAAAAATTTCTCATTACCTCGGAACAATATTTAAAAAAATTAACCATCTATTTTTTAATGTCAAAGAAGAAATTTTTCGTGAGGAGACATTTAAGAAGTTAAAAAAAATTGAAAAAGAAATCTTTTCAAAGAATGAAAAATAAATTTAGTTTTCTTGATCATTTTTTTATTTTTAAAAAACTTCTGTTAAGAGTAATTGTTGTTTTTTCAGCATTATTTTCACTCTTTTTTTACAACCACCAAGTTTTATATAATTTTTTTTCTGATCCTCTACTGAGAGGTATAAACCTTTTTGGCGGCGAGATAATTGCCACTCAATTGCTATCTACTTTTATTGTTCCCATGAAGCTTTCTTTTTTATCAGCGTTTTATTTAACCTTCCCATATTTGATTACTGAGTTGTGGTTTTTTATAAAGCCGGGTTTGTATGAAGGAGAAAAAAGTTTTGCAAAAAAAATATTTTTAATTAGCACAGTTTTAATTTTTACAGCTTTTGTATTTTGTTTTTATGTCGTATTTCCCGAAATTATTAATTTTTTTATGAGCTTTGCCCCTGATGGTTTAAATTTAAAAATTGATATTAATTTTTACCTAGAGCTCCTGGTAAATTTAATCTTTGCGTTTACGATAGCTTTTCAAATACCTGTCATTGTAATTTTTTTGGTTAAACTAAAAGTTCTTGATATTTCTAAAATAAAGAAAGTGCGACCATACTTATATGTTTTTTCATTTATCCTTGCGGCGATTCTTACTCCACCAGATGTGTTATCACAAATATTTTTAGCACTCCCAATGATTTTATTATTTGAATTAGGCCTGATCTTATCTAAAGTCATATCAAAATAAACCATTTTCATTTACTGGTTGAATTTAGTGAGTCAAATTTTGTATAATAGTCCCTCAATTCTGAATTTACATTTCTCAAAAGGAAATTAATGTCGAAAAAAGATAAAGGTTTTGACAAAGACCGAAGAAAATTTTTGTTAACCGCAACTGCCCTTACAGGTGGTTTGGGTGTTGCAGCAGCTGGAATCCCCTTTGTTTCAAGTATGACTCCAAGTGAAAAAGCTAAGGCCGCGGGAGCATCTGTAGAGGTCGATACCTCAAAAATTAAAAAGGGTGAGTTAATCACAACGGAGTGGAGAGGTCAGCCTGTTTGGGTTCTAAATAGAACAGATGAAATGATCAAATCACTTCCAAATTTAGATAAAAACTTGGCAGATCCAGATCTTAAAGTAACCTCACAACAACCTAAGTATTGTCAAAATGCTACACGTTCGATTAAGTCTGATATATTAGTTGTAGTTGGCATATGCACTCATCTTGGTTGTTCACCATCGGCTAAAATAGAACCCAAAGGTGATATGGGGGATGATTGGTCTGGAGGTTTTTTCTGTCCTTGCCATGGATCAAAATTTGATCTTGCGGGAAGAGTTTATAAGGGCTCGCCTGCACCAACAAACTTAGTAGTTCCTCCACATAAATATATTAATGAAAATACTATTTTGATTGGTGAAGATTCAAAGGATGAAGCATAATGCAAAAAAATAATGGATTTATGAGTTGGGTTGATCAGAGACTTCCTGTTTCATCTTTTATTAAAAATCACTTAACGCACTACTACGCGCCAAAAAATTTTAATTTTCTGTATTTCTTTGGTGCGTTGGCTATCGTCTTATTTGTTCTGCAAATTTTGACAGGAATTTTCCTAACTATGCACTATAAACCAGATGCGCTTCATGCATTTGCCTCGGTGGAATATATCATGAGGGATGTCTCGTTTGGTTGGGTTATTCGGTATATGCATTCGACAGGAGCATCATTATTTTTTGTTGTGATTTACATGCATATGTTCAGGGCACTTATTTATGGATCTTATAAACAGCCTCGAGAATTGTTATGGATCTTTGGAGTACTAATATTCCTATTACTCATGGCAGAGGCTTTCTTTGGGTATTTACTTCCCTGGGGTCAGATGTCTTATTGGGGAGCTCAGGTTATTGTCAATCTATTTGCTACCGTTCCTTTTATTGGTCCAGATTTAGCAGAATGGGTTAGGGGTGACTATCTCGTTTCAGATGCAACACTCAACAGATTTTTTGCTTTTCATGTGATTGCACTCCCGCTTGCATTAGCTGGCCTTATTTTCCTTCATTTAGCTGCATTACATTCAGTAGGTTCGAACAATCCTGACGGCATTGAAATCAAAGAAAATAAAGATAAGAAGACCGGTATTCCTTTGGATGGCATTCCGTTTCATCCTTACTATACAGTTAAGGATTTAATTGGTCTTACTGTATTTTTGATTGTTTTTGCTTCGATTATATTTTTTATGCCTGAGGTTGGTGGATACTTTTTAGAGCATAATAACTTTGTTCCAGCTGATCCGCTTGTGACTCCAGCTCATATTGCTCCCGTATGGTATTTCACGCCATTCTATTCAATTTTACGTGCCGTACCTCCTATTTTGAATAGCCAATTTCCGGGAGTCGCTGCAATGGGTGCTGCAGTATTAATCCTGTTCCTTGTTCCATGGTTGGATAAAAGCAAAGTGAAGTCCATCAGATATAAAGGAAGTTTATATAAAAAGTGGATTATTGCTTTTGTCATTAGTTTTTTAGTGCTCGGTTATCTTGGGACTGTTCCATCAAATGTGTGGGGACAAATGCCAAATTTCATTCCTCTTCTAGGTGGGCTTGATTGGGCAACATTTGTTGCTAGAATTTTCACTGTCATCTACTTTGCTTTCTTTATTTTAATGCCTTGGTATAGCAAAAAGGATAAGACAAAAACAGTTCCGAAGAGAGTGACGTACAAATGAAAAAATTTATTGCAATTTTAATTGCCCTTATGATGGGTCTATATAATAGTATTTCTTTTTCAGCAGATGGTTCCTATCATTTAGATAATGCAAAAATAAATTTAGACGATGAACAATCTCTACAACGAGGAGCGAGGAATTTCATCAATTATTGTTTAAATTGTCACAGCGCTAACTACATGAGATACAACAGGCTAGCTGATATTGGTCTGAGCGATGATGTGATTAAAGAGAATTTGCTTTTCACTGCAGAGAAAACAGGTGAGTTGATGGATATCAACATGGACAGCACGGAAGCTAAAAAATGGTTTGGTGCTAACCCCCCCAATTTAACTGTTACGGCAAGATCTAGAGGTAAAGATTGGATCTATAGCTATTTAAGAACATTTTATGTAGATGAATCCAGAGAGCTTGGATGGAATAACTTAGTCTATCCAAACGCAGCAATGCCGCATGTCTTATGGGAGTTACAAGGCGTTCAGAACTTAGAAGACAACAAATTAAAATTAACCAAGTCAGGGTTATTGTCAGCTGAGGAATATGATCAGTTCGTGTTGGATACAACGAACTATATGGTTTTTATGTCAGAGCCAGCTAAATTGGTACGACATAAAATAGGTTACTACGTCATTGGTTTTCTTTTAATCTTATTGATCTTAGTAATTAATTTAAAAAAAGAATTTTGGAAAGATATTAAATAATTATGATGAAACTTTATTCGCATTCCACTGATCCTCTGAGTCATAGATGTAGGATTGTTTTATTTGAAAAAGGTATGGACTTCGAGGTGATCGATGTTGACATGGATAACAAACCAGATGAGTTGACTACATTGAGCCCATACGTTGATTCTCCAGTATTGATAGAACGCAATTTGGTTCTTACTGATCCTAATATCATTAATGAATATATTGATGAGAGATTTCCTCATCCACAGTTGATGCCGCCTGATCCGATCATGCGAGCTCGTGCAAGGCTTTTTTTAAAAGATTTTGAAAATCAGCTTTTTATTCACATGGCAGACGTGGAGGGTGCTGATACTGCAAAAAAAAATAAAGCACTTAAAACCATCACTGAAGGACTACTTCAGTTAGTTCCAATTTTAAATAAGCAGCCATATCTTTTATATGATGAATATTCAATGCTTGATGTGGCAATGGCTCCATTACTTTGGAGACTAGATCACTATGGCATTAAACTTCCAGCAAGTGCAAAACCATTAATGAAATATGCCGATTCCTTATTTAGTCGACCACTATTTGATGAGGCAATGACTCCAGCTGAAAAAGCTATGAGATAAAGTTAATTTCATTATTTTCATTAAAGCATTTTTCTCTTTTCGTGGCATACTGAAGTTGAAAACATAATTTCAGGAGAGAAAAATGGCTTTAAAAGGAAGTAAAACAGAACAAAATTTGAAAGATGCATTTGCTGGAGAATCTCAGGCTAATCGTCGTTATCTATATTTTGCAGCTAAAGCAGATGTAGAGGGTTTTAATGATGTTGCAGCTCTTTTTAGATCTACCGCTGAGGGTGAAACAGGTCATGCTCACGGGCATCTTGAATTTTTAGAAGAATGTGGCGATCCTGCAACAGGACTTCCCATCGGTAGTACAGAAGATAATCTCAAGGCTGCAGTTGCTGGAGAGACTCATGAGTACACTGACATGTATCCTGGTATGGCAAAAACAGCCCGCGATGAAGGGTTTGACGAAATAGCCGATTGGTTTGAAACCCTTGCAAAAGCAGAAAGATCACATGCAAATCGATACGAGAAGGCATTAAACGAGCTTGCCTAGATCACGTTAAATTTCATTTAGCATAGATCACATGGATACACCAAAAGAGGGAAACTTAGAAGCCCCAACCAGGCACCCCATTGATTGGAAAAATCCTGATTTTTATAATGAGGATCTTCTTAATCAGGAGCTAGAGCGCGTCTATGATATTTGTCATGGGTGCCGCCGATGCGTCACTTTATGCAACTCTTTTCCAACCTTATTTGATTTAGTTGATGAATCTAAAACAATGGAGGTTGATGGAGTTGCTAAATCAGACTACAAAAAGGTAGTTGAACAATGTTATCTGTGTGATTTGTGTTACATGACAAAATGTCCTTACGTTCCACCTCATGAATGGAATGTTGATTTCCCTCATTTAATGTTAAGAGCAAAAGCTGTTTATTATGAAAAGGGAGATACAAAACTTCGTGATAGGGTTTTAACGAGCACGGACGCGGTTGGAAAATTTGCTGGCATCCCAATTATTGCCCAAACAGTAAATATTGTTAATAAGGTCAGTATTTTTAGAAAACTTCTTGAATTGATCACAGGTATCCACGCAAAAGCATGGCTCCCAAAATTTGAAAGCAATACACTCAGAAAAAGACTGAAGGGCTATGAATCGACTCTTATTCCAGAAAAAGTTGGAAAAACATCTGGAAAGATTGCATTATTTGCAACATGCTTTATGAATAAAAATGAACCCGGCCCCGGGGAGGATTTTTTTAAAGTTTTTGAACACAATAATATTCTTGTCAAACTAACAGATAAAGAAGTATGTTGCTCGATACCAAAATTAGAATTAGGAAACCTAAAAGAAGTAGAAAAAGCCAAAAATATTAATATCCCAATCTTATCAAAACTTGTTGATGAGGGATGGGATTTGACTTCATTAATACCATCCTGTGTTTTAATGTTTAAACAAGAGTTACCATTAATGTTTCCAGATGAACCAGATGTGATTAAAGTGAAAAATGCTTTTTATGACCCATTTGAGTATCTAATGCTGAGAGACAAAGAAGATAAATTTATTAAGGATTTTAAAAATAGTCTTGGAAAGGTTTCTTACCAGGCATCATGCCACCAGAGAGTTCAAAATATAGGACCTAAAACTAAAGAAACATTATCCAAGATTCCTGATACAGAAGTACAAATTATAGAACGATGTTCTGGCCACGATGGAACGTATGCTGTAAAAAAAGAATCTCACGAATTTTCAGTAAAAATTGTAAGACCGGTTGTGAATAAAATTAAACAAAATGAGCCAAACCATTACGGAAGTGATTGTGCCATGGCTGGTCATCACATCGGACATGTTTTAAACAACGGTACTCAGCCAGAACACCCAATAACATTATTGAGAAAGGCTTATGGAATTTGATATGGCCCATTTAGAAAAAAAAGACCTTTTTAGTTTAGAAAAATATGCAGAAATTAGAGATGAGTTTAGAAAACAAGTCATGCAGCATAAGAAAAACAGACGTTTAGTGCTAAATCCACATGCCGTTCTTTATTTTGAAGATATTCTTACTATGAAATATCAAATTCAAGAAATGTTAAGAATTGAAAAAATTTTTGAAGCCGAAGGAATTCAAGAAGAACTAGATGTTTATAATCCCCTAATTCCTGATGGATCGAACTGGAAAGCAACATTCATGATTGAATACACCAATGTGAATGAAAGAAAAAAAGCTCTGGCAAAATTAATCGGAATTGAGAAGACCGTCTGGGTGAAAGTTGATGATAGTGAAAAGGTTTTTGCGATTTCAAATGAAGATTTAACCCGAGATAACAACGAAAAAACAGCCTCAGTTCATTTCATGAGATTTGAATTAACTAAAAATATGCATGCCCAAGCCAAAGTTGGACTTCCAATTTATTTTGGAATTGATCACCCACTCTTCAAAACTGAAGTAGTCGTACCTCCTGAAATACAAAAATCATTAGTTCAAGATTTAGATTAATAATTTTTGTTTTATTATTCTAAAAAAATTGTTATAGTATCGTTCTTTCAAATGCCGGATTAGCTCAGTTGGTAGAGCAG
>JAYQUI010000011.1:0-21317 GCA_038147655.1 Nitrosomonadales bacterium | reverse complement strand
TGTCCCAATCATATTGGGAGATCATGTGACAACTGAAGATGGAACGGGATTAGTGCATACTGCTCCAGCACATGGCTTAGACGATTATGTTGTTGGCATGAAATATAACCTGCCTGTAGAAAATCCAGTCAACGAAGAGGGAAGCTTTAAGAGCAATGTAGAGTTCTTTGCAGGACAAAATATATGGAAAGCTAATTCTGAAATTATCGATCTATTAATAAAGAATGATGCGCTTATTTTTAAAAAATCATTTGAACATAGTTACCCGCACTGTTGGCGTCATAAAACCCCAATTATATTCAGAGCTACACAGCAGTGGTTTATCGGCATGAATCTATCACTTGGTCACAAGACATTAAGAGATATTGCCAAAGAGCAGGTTGAACAAACAGAATTTATTCCATCATGGGGAAAAGCGCGACTTGAGGGAATGATGAAAAATAGACCGGATTGGTGTATCTCACGGCAAAGAAATTGGGGTGTACCCATCACTATTTTTACCCACTTAGAATCAGATGAGCCACATCCTAAGACTGGCGAGTATTTTGAAAAAATTGCTCTATTGATTGAAGAGTATGGTATTGATGCGTGGTTTGATTTGGATATCAATGAATGGCTTGGAGATGATGCAAAAAATTATAAAAAAGTGACGGACACCTTAGATGTGTGGTTCGACTCTGGGACTACTCATGAATCAGTGTTAAAAACAAATGATAATTTAAATTACCCTGCCGATCTCTATCTTGAAGGGTCAGATCAGCATCGAGGCTGGTTCCAATCCAGCTTACTAACTGCCTCCGCTATCTCCGGGCAGGCCCCGTATAAAGCGTTGCTAACTCATGGTTTTGTGGTGGATGGTCAAGGGAAAAAAATGAGTAAGTCTAAAGGGAATGTGATTGCCCCACAAAAAATAATGGACCAGTATGGTGCCGATATTCTGAGGTTTTGGGTGGCAATGACTGATTTTTCAGGAGAATTAAATATTTCTGATGAGATCATTAAAAGGTCCGCCGATGGTTACCGAAGGCTCAGAAATACACTAAGATTTTTATGTGCAAATATATCTGATTTTGATGCATCTTCTATGATGTTAGAAGAATCCAATTTGTTATTGTTGGACAAATATGCGCTTTTTAAAACTGATGCTCTTCAAAAAGAAATAGCTCAGCTTTATGAAAGCTATGACTTTCACCACCTGACAAAAAAATTAGTTAGTTTTTGTTCTGAGGACATGGGAGGATTTTATTTAGATATCATTAAAGATCGACTCTACACCATGCCAGAGAAATCTTTGGAAAGACGTTCAGCACAAACTGCTTTGTATCACATCACTCACGCTTTAACACGAATGATTGCACCTATCTTAAGCTTTACTGCTGAGGAGTTATGGCAGACGATAACTAATGATCAAAATATTTTTAAGGAATCATGGTACGAATTTACGCCTTCCTCTTTGAATCAAGAAGAACTGCAATTTTTGCGAGAGATTGAAGATATCAGGCCAATAGTGAACAAGAGTATTGAGGCTGAAAGAGAGAAGGGATTAGTAGGTTCTGCTCTGGAGTGTGATATTCAGCTGTCATGTAAGTCAGAAACTTTCCAAATTTTAAAACCTTATGAATCAGAGCTTCATTATATCTTTATTGTATCTCGCGTGAGTTTGATTGAAGAGCAACAAGGACTCTCTGTCAGTGTTAAAAAAATTAATCATGACAAATGTGACAGATGCTGGCATTTTGAATCCTCTGTAGGCACTCACCAAGAACATCCCTCCATCTGTGAACGTTGTATTACAAATCTTTTTGGAGATGGAGAAAAAAGAAAGTATGCGTAAGTTTCTTTTAGGCTTATGCATCATACTTATTGATCAACTCTCTAAGAGTTGGGTTGAAAAAAACATCCCCTTCACGGAATATTTGGAAATAAATAATTTTTTTAAGATTGTTCATTTTCAAAATACGGGTGCTGCATTTAGCTTTTTAGATAGCGCATCTGGCTGGCAAAACAATTTTTTTATTCTCTTAACCCTAGCTATCTTAACTTACTTAATTTATTTATATAGACAAAATATATCCAGTCCTTATGGGTCGATATCCATAATGTTAATTATTAGTGGTGCTATTGGAAATTTAATTGATAGATTTTCAAACGGGCATGTGACGGACTTTATCTATCTGTATATAAATGAATATTATTGGCCAGCATTTAATGTGGCAGATTCAGCAATTACGATTGGAGCAATCATATATCTTTTAGGCTTGTTAAAAGGAAAAATTAAATGACCTTTAATAAATTGTTTGAGGAAAAAATTAAAAAAGCTCAATCGAATAATAAGCCAATAGGAAAAGAGTCACACATGCGCTTACCTAGCGGGCAAACATTGACAGAAAAATTTCCGGTTCTAGACTTGGGCATTACACCTGACGTAAATTTAAATGACTGGACTTTAAAAATTTTTGGTGAAGTTACACATGAGCTCGAATTTGATTATGAGAACTTAAAGAGCAAATTCGATATTGTTGAAGATGTATCTGATTTTCATTGTGTGACCCATTGGTCTAAGTTTGACCTGAAGTGGAAGGGCTTTAGACCCAGAGATCTCTTAAAATTGGCTGATCCTCTTGAACATGCAAAATTTATTACCTTTCATTCCTATGACGATTACACTACCAATCTTCCATTGGATGCGATCTTAGATGAAGATGTGTTGCTGGCGTTTGAATTTGACGACCAGCCTTTAACAAAAGAACACGGCGGACCTGTCAGAATTGTTGTGCCAAAACGATATGCATGGAAGAGTGCGAAATGGATCAAATCGATTGAGTTGCACAATGAAGATCGTCCAGGCTTTTGGGAAGAAAGAGGCTACCACAATGACGCTGACCCATGGCTTGAACAGAGGTATTATGAATAGAGGAATATTTCCTGTTCCATTTCCTGATGCGGTCAACTATAAACATTCTCTAATTTTTTTTGAATATTTCATGAAATTAATATCCTTTTTATTTCTAATTTCCTCCCTTTTTTTTAGTGTTGCCATTATAGCGGATGAGGGTCTATCGCTACGAGAGATCTATGTCATCACCGATGTTGTGACCCCGGGTGAGATAACCTCGGGTGAGAGTATAAGTTCATCGAAACTTAATCAGCAATTCAAGCAGGATACCTCGTCACTTTTAGAGTATTTTACGGGGCTTGATAATGCCGCAAACGGATCAGTGTCCTCGATTCCATATATGCAGGGACTGAATGATGACAGAATAAGGATCAGTGTGGATGGCGTGGATCTCAATTCTGCATGTACGTCCCATACAGACACCGATCTATCCTTTATTGATATCAATGATGTTGATTTTATTAAAGTGTTTGCGGGAATCACACCAGTTAGTATGGGGGGCGACAGCATTGCTGGCAGTATAAAAATAAAGACAAAGAAGCCTACCTTTAGCCAAGACGATCAATTAATTTATTCGACCAACATTAAAAGTTTTTACAAAAGTAATAATGACGAACAAGGGGTTCATTTAAAATCTTCTGTTGCTTCTGGTAACGCATATTTCAAATATTCTGGGAGTTATTCTCAGTCAAATAACTATTCCAGTGCAAATAATTTTAAAGGGGCTAATTACGGTGGAACATCTGATAAAGGCGCAATTCGAGACGATGAAATCGCTTCCAGTGGATATCGAATGGAGAATCATCAGTTAAGTTATGGCTACCAGTTAGACAATCATCTGCTTGAAATTAAATTTGACTATCAATCTATCCCATACCAAGGTTTTATGAATCAGCGGATGGATGTGGTGGGCCAATACACCCATAAGATTCAATTAAAAGATACGATCTCTTTTTCTTGGGGAAAGTTTGAGCTCCAGGTCTATCATCATCAGGTAGAAACCAAAATGAATTTTGGAAAAAATAAAAACTTTAATTATTCAGGAACACAAGGCATGTCCATGACGCACCACGGCTTCACCACTGGTTTTAATGCAGTATCGGATATTTACCTGAATGACAAAAGCACGCTTCGATCCGGATTAGAAACGCAGTTTTACGAGGTGGATGATAGTTGGGATCCTACCGGGGGTATGATGTCACCAAACGTCATGAAAAATATTAACGACGGTAAGCGGGATAGATATAGCCTTTTTACTGAACTAGACCACCAATGGTCCAAAGAATGGTTTACCCAGTCGGGGTTCAGACTCACCCAGGTCGAGATGGATACCAATGATGTCCAAGGGTATAACAACATGGGTTATGCTTCAGATGCTAATAGCTTCAATGCGCTCAATCATAAAAAAGATGATACTCATCTTGATTTATCCTTATCAGCTGCCTATTCTCCTAATCTGAATCAAACCCACGAATTTGGTTACTCGATGAAGAATAGATCACCAACATTGCAAGAAAGGTACTTGTGGTCTAACAATGCCATGGCAGCTTCTATGGCGAACTGGTTTGGGGATGGAAATGGATACGTGGGCGATGTGAGTTTGGATAAAGAAACAGCACATACCTTTGCCTACGCCGCCGTATTCCATGATGCTGACAAACAATTATGGAATGTTCATTTCAAGCCTTACTTAACTTATATTGATGACTATATTGATGCTGTGTCCTATGCTTCCAGGGCAGACGGGTTTCGAACACTAACCCTTGGCAATCAAAATGCTCGTCTATGGGGATTTGATGTGAAGGCATCTCAATATTTAGGAAATATTGCTAGGCTTGGGGATTTTTATTTTGATTCCAAACTTAGTCATGTTAAAGGGGTTAATACCGATGCGAATGATGACCTCTATCATGTGATGCCAACCAATCTAAAATTGATTTTTAGCCAAAAAATTCATCATTGGAATAATGGACTTCACATCCAATTGGTGGATAGCAAGAAAAATGTTAACGATATCCGACAAGAAATGGAAACTAGTGGCTATGCACTAGTTGACTTGAAGTCCACGTATCAAAAAGAAAACCTGCAACTGAATTTGGGTATCTATAACTTATTTGATCGAGATTATGACCATCCTTTAGGCGGTGTTTATATGGGTCAAGGAAAAACAATGAATACTGCCGGCAATGGATTAACATACGCCAATGCTGAAAATGTTCCAGGCATGGGCAGATCTATCTTCACATCTATTGAGTATTCTTTCTAGCCCAAAAAAAATTTGAAAAAATAAAATTCATCACCATATAAGAAACATGAACAATTCTTATATGGAAAATGAAAGATGAGATTTGATAAATTAACCACCAAGTTTCAACAGGCTATTGCTGAGGCTCAGTCCTTGGCAAATGTGTCTAATCATACTCAAATTGAACCAGCACACCTATTAAAGGCACTGATTTCATCTTCCAGTACTAATGATATTCAGGACTATCTCCGTTTATCAGGAATGAAAAATACGGCCTATAACGCCATTGAGCAGCTGATTACAAATTTTCCACAATCGCAATCCAATGATAATGAGCCAACTATTTCGAGACAATTAAATTCACTCCTTAATTGGGTTGAAAAAAAAGCCTTTGTGTTGAAAGATGATTACATATCGACGGATTTATTTCTTTTAAGTCTTGAGACTGATAAAAGTGGTCTAAAAGAAATCCTAATTGATCACGGAATAAATTTTAATAAGTTAAAGGAGATTGTTATGAGCGCAAGGAATGAAGAAAATATCAAAACTCCAGATGCAGAAAATCATCGCCAATCTTTACAAAAATATACGATTGATCTGACCCAATTGGCAAGAGATAGTAAGTTGGATCCAGTAATTGGTCGAGATGATGAAATTCGAAGAACAATTCAAGTTTTGCAACGCCGAAGTAAAAATAACCCAGTATTAATTGGGGAGCCTGGAGTTGGTAAAACAGCAATCATTGAGGGTCTTGCACAAAGAATAGTCAATCAGGAGGTGCCAGATTCATTAAGGAATAAACAGGTGCTGTCACTGGATATGGCTGCATTATTGGCGGGCGCAAAATACAGAGGTGATTTTGAGGAACGATTGAAGGCTGTATTAAAAGAGATTAACGCTAGCCAAGGAAACATTATCTTATTTATCGATGAAATTCACACCATGGTTGGAGCTGGTAAAACTGAAGGGGCTATGGATGCTGGCAATATGCTTAAGCCTGCTTTAGCGCGTGGCGAGTTGCATTGTGTCGGCGCAACCACGCTGAATGAATATCGAATGTATGTAGAAAAAGATGCTGCATTAGAACGTCGTTTTCAAAAAGTCATGGTAGATGAACCTAATGTGGAAGCAACCATTGCCATCTTAAGAGGATTGCAAGAAAAGTATGAGTTACATCACAATGTGGAGATTACAGATCCAGCAATTGTTGCTGCAGCTGAATTATCCAATAGATATATCACTGATCGATTTCTTCCAGACAAGGCGATTGATCTCATTGATGAGGCTGCATCAAGAATAAAAATTGAAATTGATTCAAAACCTGAGCAGCTCGATAAATTAGAAAGAAGACTGATTCAACTTAAGATTGAGCGAGAAGCCGTAAAAAAAGATAAAGATGCTGCCTCAAAAGAAAGATTTGAGATCATTGAATCTGAGATTAAAAAAATTGAAAAAGAATTTGCTGACTTAGAGGAGATTTGGAAGTCAGAAAAAGCCACTTTAATTGGAGCAAAAGAGATAAAAGAGAAATTAGAATCTCTAAAAATTTCTATGGAAGAAGAAAAAAGGAAAGGGAATTGGCAGAGAGTATCCGAACTGCAGTATGGTGAAATTCCTCAACTTGAAGAACAATTAAAAAAAGCTGATGTAATAAAACCTGCGTCACAAAATAAAATGCTGCGAACCGAAGTCGGGGCTGATGAAATTGCAGAAGTTGTTTCAAGAGCAACCGGAATTCCTGTCGCAAAAATGATGCAAGGTGAGAAAGAAAAATTAATTAATATGGAGTCTGTTTTGCATCAGCGTGTCGTTGGTCAAGATGAGGCGGTCAAATCAATCTCAAATGCCATTAGACGATCAAGATCTGGCTTGAGTGACGAGGGAAAGCCGTATGGATCTTTTTTATTTTTAGGACCAACTGGCGTGGGTAAGACCGAGCTATCAAAATCATTGGCTAGTTTTCTGTTTGATAGTGAAGAACATTTAATTCGCATTGATATGTCTGAATTTATGGAAAAGCATTCTGTAGCTAGACTTATAGGCGCTCCTCCTGGTTACGTTGGATATGAAGAGGGCGGCTATTTAACTGAAGCAGTCAGAAGAAAGCCATATAGTGTGATATTGCTTGATGAGATTGAAAAAGCTCATCCCGATGTCTTTAATGTACTTCTTCAGGTTTTAGATGAAGGTAGACTTACTGATGGTAAGGGGAAAACTGTTGATTTTAAAAATACGGTGATTATTATGACATCTAACCTAGGGTCTGACCTAATTCAAAAAATGACCCAAGATGATTATCAGGTAATCAAAATTTCAGTCATGGCAGAGGTGAAAAATTATTTCAAACCTGAATTTATCAATAGAATAGATGATGTTGTTGTTTTCCATGGGCTAGGTGAAACACATTTACGTGATATAACAAAAATTCAATTAGAGAATCTATTACTTAAGCTTAAAAAAATTGGAATACAGGCAAAGGTGACAGACAGAGCAGTATCTGAAATTGGGAAGGCCGGTTTTGACCCTATTTATGGTGCAAGACCGCTAAAAAGAGCCATTCAAAATGAAATTGAAAATAAACTTTCAACAGAAATTTTATCTGGTAAATTTTTAGATAAAGACGTTTTAGAAATTGATTTTAATAATGATAGATTTTTATTTAATAAATTAGATTATGCAAAAGTTTGAAGATATTAAAATAACAACCAATAGAGGTCGCGGTTTTTATGATATTACCGCCGATATTAAAAAAATTGTAGGAAATTCTGCAATTAAGAATGGCTTGTTTACAGCCTATATCAAACATACATCGGCTAGCCTTTTAATTAATGAAAATTATGATCCAGATGTTTTGGTTGACATGGAAACATTTTTTTTAAAATTAGTACCGGATGGCTCTTCGGACTTTATTCATACGATGGAAGGCGCTGATGACATGCCAGCACATATTAGAACGGCATTGACGCAGACGCATCTATCAATTCCTATTCAAAACAGTGTCCTACAAATTGGTCAATGGCAGGGAATTTTCTTGTATGAGCACAGATTTTCAGCTCACAATCGATCTATTGTTACTCATATTATCGGTGAATAATATTATTTTTTTGTCCAACCTAATGGGTTAAACGGTTTACTATTTTTACGGAGTTCAAAATATAAACCATTTATACCTAGACCTCCAGTATTTCCAACTGTGGCAATAATGTCACCTTCTTTAACTTCATCATTGACATTTAATAAAACGGATTCATTATAACCATATAGACTCATATACCCTTGACCATGATCAATGATAATGAGATTACCAAAACCTCTCAACCAATCTGCATAAGCGACTTTGCCATGACCAACTGATTTAACATCTTGACCTTCTTTACCTTCAATAAAGATGCCTTTCCATACAACTCCAGTATCTTTTCTTTTTGTTCCAAATTTATATCTAATCTTTCCTTTAAGAGGAAGTGTTAACTTCCCTTTTAGCTTGGCAAAAGTTCCACCTTCATAAGGCACAACTTTTTCA
The DNA here is from genome assembly GCA_038147655.1 of Nitrosomonadales bacterium. Lineage (GTDB taxonomy): Bacteria > Pseudomonadota > Gammaproteobacteria > Burkholderiales > Methylophilaceae > BACL14. The sequence continues at coordinate 12,656 of JAYQUI010000011.1, read as the reverse complement.
TTTGATTTTGTTTTTTTTGTTTCTTTTTTTCTTAAATGTTCTTTTTCTTCCTCTTTTGCTGCTTTTTTAACCAACTCATCAATGATAGATTTTAATTTTTTTTCATCTTCAATTAATTTTTTCTTCGCTAGTTCTTTATTTTTTATATCTTTGGCTACACTGGCAAGTAATTGTTTTTTATTACTTTTTTCAGATTCTAATTGTTTCTTTATTTTATTTTTATCTTTTTTTTGACGATCAATTTTAGCTATGGTTTTATTGATAATTTTTTTAGTATCCAATAATTTTTTTTTGTCTGTCTGTAATTGATAAATTAATTCAACTTGTGCGTTTGTGAAGTAGGATTTTAATTTTTGATCTCGCAAAATATCACCTGGATTGTCACCGTCAATAATTGACTTTAGGTATGACGAATCACCTTTTTTATAGATGTCTAAAAAGAAGGCTGATAGGTAAATTTTTTTCTTATTAATTTCTTGTTCGAGTTTTTTTTGATCCTGATTGAGTTGTTCTAATTTTTTTTGATTTTGTTTCGATTTCTTATTGATGCTATGAATTTCTTTTCGCGTTTTACTAATTTTCTTTTCTTGTTGTTTTATTTCATTATCAATATTTTTCTTTTTATCCTTATTTTTTTTGATTTCTTTATCAATATTTTCGATTTGTTTCTTTACATTATCTAAGTCTTTTGTACTTTCATTGATGCCACTTGTGGCAGGGGATAAATAAAAAAGGAGACAAAAGGTAATAAAAAATATTTTCATCAAAAGGTGACTAAATTTTTTCCTGTCATTTCACTAGGTACTTCTATATCCATCATGGCAAGTATTGTTGGAGCGATATCAGATAAACTACCGTTATCAGAAACTTTTTTTGCTCGTTTGTCCATGACAATGAATGGAACTAGGTTTGTTGTATGTTGTGTGTGAACTTGATTATTTTCAACATCAAGCATCAATTCAGCATTGCCATGATCAGCTGTAATTATTAAGGAGCCAGATATATTTTCTGTTGCTGAGATAATATCACCAATACATTTATCCATGGCTTCGACAGCTTTTTTTGCTGCCTCCATATTACCTGTATGACCCACCAAGTCGCCATTGGCAAAATTACAAATGATGACATCATATTTTTTTGTATTGATAGATTCAATTAATCTCTCTGTAACTTCGTATACACTCATTTCAGGTTTTAAATCATAAGTTCTTACATCAGGAGATGGAATGAGAATCCGATCTTCATTATTGTATTTGGCTTCTTCCCCGCCGTTAAAAAAGAATGTCACATGAGGATATTTTTCTGTTTCAGCAATTCGAAGCTGAGTTAAACCCTTGTCAGCTAAATATGAACCGAGTGTATTTGTAAGTTTTTCTGGGGGAAACAACACTGAAATATTTTCAAATGACTGATCATAGCAGGTCATTGTTAAATAATTGAGGTTTGTTAATTTGGTTGATCTTTCAAATTCGGTAAAACTTTTATCTTTAAAGGCACGTGTTAACTCTCTGCCGCGATCAGATCGGAAATTAAGAAAGACCACCATATCATTTTCTTGAATTGTGCTTTCAGAATTTATTAACGAGGGCAAGACAAACTCATCTGTTTCTCCTCTGAGATATGCAGAGTCTAAAGCTTCGATACTGTTTTGATAAACATGATCAGTTTTGCCTTCTGTAAGCATGTCATAAGCAAATTTAACTCTATCCCATCTGTTATCCCGATCCATTGCATAGAATCGACCACTTATTGATCCAATGACACCATAACTGTTTGATGATATCCATGTATCTAATTTATCTAGATATTTTTTAGCACTCTTAGGAGGGGTGTCTCGTCCATCTAGGAATGCATGAACGAAGGTATTGTTTATACCATTATCTTTTGCAATCTTCAGGAAAGCTTCAAAGTGATCGTAATGACTATGGACGCCACCATCAGAAAGTAATCCAAGAAAATGTAATCTACCTTGATTTTTTTTAAGCTCATTGAGGCTTTTTTTGAGGGCTATATTATTTTGTAACTCGTTGTTTCTGATAGAGTTATTTATTTTCTGGATGTCCTGATAAACCACACGACCAGCACCAATATTAATATGGCCAACCTCAGAATTTCCCATTTGACCATCTGGCAAACCTACATGGTTTTCTGATGCATTAATGAGGCCGTATGGATAATTCGATTTTAAAAAATCAAGATTGGGAGTTTTTGCATGAGAGATGGCATTATGATCATGGTTAGACGAGTGACCAAAACCATCTAGAATTAATAAAGTGATTGTTTTCTTTGACATATCTTGGATTATATCATTTGAAAAATCGACTATATATAATGAAAGATTAGTTTTTTGAAAAGTATTGAATTTTTGAAAGAAAGACCCATATAGATAACATGAAAGTAATTATGTACACGAGTAATTTTTGCCCTTACTGCACCAATGCCGAGAAATTGCTCAACAAAAAAGGACTAAATAATATTAATAAAATTTTTATAGATAAATCAGAAGATGATTTATTACAAATGATAGAAATAACTGGAAGAAGAACCGTTCCTCAAATATTTATTAATGACCAGCATATTGGTGGATTTGATGACTTACGAGAATTTGACCAGTCGGGTGAATTGGATAAAGTGATTTCTAATTCAAAGATTTAAGACTATGTTTTACACTTTTAAAAGTGTAAAATCACTCTTTAAAAAATTTAAGTTGGAATAAATATGGCTGAAGATAAAAAAAAGAAAGTAACCAAAACAAAAAAAAGTAAAGCAAAAGGCGTTGATCCTTCTCAGGCGCAACAACCAGGATTTGCATTAGAAAAATTATATTTAAAAGATGCATCAGTTGAAGTTCCTAATGCACCAGAAATTTTTACGAATCGTGAGGCGCCAAAAATTGGTATTGAATTAAACAATACAGCCAAACCATTAGCGGATGGTTTTTATGATGTATCACTGCAAGTCACTGTTACCTCAAAACAAGATGATAAAGTAGCCTTTCTCGTAGAAGTAACCCAGTCTGGCATTTTCCAAATCAACAATATCCCAGATGAAGGTTTAGAGATGGTTCTTGCGATTACATGTCCAAATATTCTCTTTCCTTACGCAAGAGAAGCAGTATCAGATATGGTAACGAAAGCAGGATTTCAACCAGTTCTTTTGAACCCAATTAACTTTGAAAATTTATACCTTCAACAAAAACAACAACAAGCTCAAGAGCAAAATAAGAATGATTAAAAAACAAAAGTGGTTTCCACTTTTGTTTTTTTGTTTCATAAGTTCTTTTGCTTACGCAGATTTTATGTCAGTGAATGCTGATCAAGCATTCCTTCACGAAGCTCCATCAGACTCAACAAAAAAATCTTTTATTGTTACAAGAGGATATCCGCTTGAGGTGATCGTCAGCTTAAAAGAATGGAAAAAAGTGAAGGATCATGAGGGATTGATCAATTGGATCAAAACGAGTGATTTATCATCCAAAAGAACAGTTTTGAATTTAAAGGGCGATAATACAATTTACCTAGAACCTTCGTCAGAAAGCCTTATGCTTGCTAAGGTAAATGAGAACGTTACACTTGAGCTTTTAGATGCAAAAAAAATTGATGATTGGGTAAAAGTGTACTCTAAAGTGGGGGAAATTGAGGGTTATATTAAAGCTACTGATTTGTGGGGTATTAAATAATGAAGGTTGCGGTTCTAGGTGCAGGCGCATGGGGAACTGCTTTGGCAATTCAGGCGGCAAAAGCCTTCCCGGTAAAATTATGGGCCCGAGACTCTGGCCACGTTTCTGGAATGAAAAAAGCCCGTTCCAATCCAAAGTATCTTGGTGATTTTACTTTCCCTGATCAGCTTGAATTAACATCTTCATTAGATGAAGCAGTTTTATCATCAGATATAGTTATTTCATCGGTGCCAACATCCGCTTTTGCAGAGATAATTCAAAAAATACAAACTATTGACCCTAACAAGCCTATCATATGGACTAACAAAGGACTTGAGGCTGGTTCTAGTCTTTTTCCACATGAAATAATTCAAGACTATCTTGTGAACAAAGAACTTGCTTACGGCGTCTTATCGGGACCAAGTTTCGCAGCTGAATTAGTAAGAGATCTTCCAACAGCAGTTACTCTTGCAACTACCAACTCAGAATTATCAAACTCTGTAGCAAAAATATTCCACCATGGCAGCATGCGCGTGTATCTGAGTGATGACATTGCTGGCGTAACAGTTGGTGGCTCCTTAAAAAATATTATTGCAATTGCCTCTGGAATATCAGATGGTATGGGTTTTGGAAATAATGCGCGAGCTGCCTTAATAACTAGAGGAATAGCTGAAATAACCCGATTTGGAAAGGCATTGAATGCATCCGAGGAAACCTTTATAGGTTTAGCGGGAATTGGTGATTTATTGCTTACATGTACCGGCCAGTACTCACGTAATCGTGAGGTTGGTATTCGGTTAGCGGAAGGTAAAAGTTTAGATGAAATTCTTTCATCTCTTGGTCATGTTGCCGAAGGTGTTAATGCTTGTTATGAAGTATTTAATAGAATTAAGCATGAAAATATTGATATGCCTATTACCTGTGAAGTGTATCGTGTATTGACTAATGAGATATCTGCTAAAGACGCAGTAAAAAATCTGTTGGCACGATCACTAACAACAGAAAATTAAATACTACCTAAGAAATTATTTTGCCTCCAGGCTTCGTATAAAATAATAGACACTGTATTTGCTAAATTAATACTCCGACTATTCTCTGCCATCGGCACCCTCAGGAGATGATTTGGTTCAATTTGATTTCGTATAGAATCAGGCAAACCTCGAGTTTCCGGGCCAAACATAAAGAAATCATCAGGTTTAAAACTTACTGAGTGGTAATAATTTTTTCCCTTGGTTGATATTCCAAACAAGTTGATATTTTTATTTTTTGATAAAAAATCAGAATAGTTCTCATAGATGACAAATAACTCATCTTTTATATAATCTAAACCAGCTCTACGCAAAGTTTTTTCACTCAATTCAAACCCAAGAGGTTTTATGAGGTGCAATTTACAATTAGAGTTGGAACAAAGTCTAATAATATTTCCGGTATTAGGTGGAATTTCTGGCTCATATAGAACAATATTGAACATTTGATTATTTTTTATACATTAGTTAATTAATTTTCATTTTTGGTTTACTTCATCTGATATTATAATGTTTAAAATAAAAAAAGGATTAATATGGACCAACCCATTCATTTTAATAAAATTGATAAGAATTTATCAAGCGATCAGTCAATATCAATTGAATATATTAGATCTTTGTTTGAAAAACCTTTTAATGATCTAATTTTTCAGGCGCATCAAGTACATAGAGAAAATTTTAACCCCAATCAGGTTCAGTTAAGTACATTACTATCAATTAAAACTGGCGGATGTTCAGAAGACTGTGCTTACTGTCCCCAATCCGCAAGATATGACACTGATGTAGAAAATGAAAAGATATTGGCGCTGGAAGAGGTTATTCATGCGGCAAAAGAAGCTAAAGCATCTGGTGCAACACGTTTTTGTATGGGCGCAGCCTGGCGAAGTCCAAAACAAAAAGATTTAGACCTCGTAAAAGATATGATTTCAGAAGTAAAGAAATTGGGCATGGAGTCATGCGCAACGCTTGGTATGTTAGATGAGAATCAGGCGAAACAGTTAAAAGACGTTGGCTTAGATTACTACAACCATAACTTAGATACCTCGCCAGAATTTTACGGAGACATTATAACCACCAGAACCTACGAGGATCGACTGGACACATTAAAGAATGTTCGTGAACAGGGTATTAATGTTTGTTGTGGTGGAATTGTTGGGATGGGTGAATCGCTTAATGAAAGAGCTGGGTTATTAGCTCAGCTATCCAACCTCATGCCTCAGCCGGAAAGCGTTCCAATTAATCTTTTAACACAAGTTGAAGGTACGCCATTATTTGGACAAACGGAATTAGACCATTTTGATTTTGTTAGAACAATTGCTGTAGCCAGAATCATTATGCCCAAGAGCTATGTGCGCTTGTCAGCAGGGCGAGAAAAAATGAATGAATCTACTCAAGCCCTAGCATTTTTTGCTGGTGCTAATTCAATCTTTTATGGAGATGAGCTTTTAACCACAGATAATCCAGCATCCGAAAAGGATCAGGAGCTGTTAGGAAAACTTGGAATCAAAACCAATTAATTAATGATTGAAAAAAATATAGTTCTAGAACTTCAAGATATTGAAGAAAAAAACTTATCAAGAAATAGGCAAGAAAGAAATAACGACTATTTAAATTTTTCAGATAATGATTATCTTGGGCTTAGAAAAAATAAAAGTATTTCAAGAGCCATGAAAAAATCAATCGATGAGTTTGGAAATGGCTCAGGGGCATCCCATCTCATTTCAGGCCACTTTCAAAGTCATACAAATCTAGAGCAAAAAATAGCAAAAATACTTCATTTTGAAGATGGCCTTTTTTATCACAGCGGTTACAACGCGAATGTTTCTTTTTTTAAAAATATAATAAAAGACGAATTTGATATTTTTCTAGATAAACTTTGTCACGCATCTATCTATGATGGAATATTATCGGCTAAATCAACATATACACGTTACCCACATCTTGATTATGAGTCTCTTGAGCAAAAATTACAAAACTCAACAAAAGAAAATAAAATTATAGTGACCGATAGTGTATTTAGCATGGATGGTGATATCGCAGATTTATCAAGACTGTTTTCATTATCCATAAAATATAAAACTTTTTTATACATTGATGATGCTCATGGGTTTGGAGTCTATGGATCAAAGGGATTAGGATTGCTTGAGAGTCAAATGATGGTTGATATGGATAAAAGTAATATTATCAACCTTACGACCTTTGGAAAATCTGCAGGGTTAACGGGAGCTATGATTTGTGGGTCCAAAAAAATTATAGACTACCTAAAACAAAAATCACGAGAATATATCTATACAACCGCCTCACCCCCATACCTTGCTGATGGTATTTTAAAGTCAATTGACTTAATAATGGATGGCGAAAAATTAAGAAAGAAGTTAAATAAAAATATTAATTTATTTCGTAATTTGATTCATAAGAAACAGTTATTATTGAATGTTAATGGACCTATACAACCTATCTTGATAAAAGATAATCAAATGGTAATAAATATTCAAAAAGAACTTTTAGAAAAAAAAATTCATATTGCAGCTATTCGCTCGCCTACTGTCCCGTTTTCAGAATCAAGACTGAGGATAAGCATATCTGCACGACATTCAAAAAATGACATTATTCAGTTAGCTGAGGCTCTGAATAATTCACTATCACATGTTAATTGAGTCATTAGGCGCAGGTCATCCTATAATTTTCATTCATGGATGGGCCATGAATAAAGATGTGTTCAAACCATTTTTTGAAAAACTTGATAAAAACAAATATCAACTGCTATTCTTTGATTTACCTGAAATGAATGAAAATGATATCTGGGAGAATTGCATCAATCAGATCAGTGATGCTATACAAGATTTTAATTTTGATTCTTTTGATCTTTTTGGGTGGTCCCTAGGTGGCCAAGTTGCAATAGAAGTTTATCGATTAAATAGAGAAAAAGTAAAAAACATTATACTTGCCTCATCAACACCACTCTTCGTCAACAATGATGTTTGGGGATTTGGACTCAACGAAGAGATTTTTGAAAATTTTGCAAAGTCGATCATGAATGACCAAAAGAAAACTTTGACAAATTTTTTTAATCTACAACTTTTAGGTCAAGAGAACAAAAAAGCAATCTTAAATTATTTGACAAACTGTGTAGCAACCCAGGGTCTTAATATTAATTCACTTAAATTTTATTTATCACATATGAAAAATAATAATTTTTTAACAATTATGGGCAATATGAATTGTGATATACATTTAATTTCAGGGGATCAAGATAAAATTGTTCCTATTGAATCACAAATATTCATGCAAAAAAATATTAGAAATGTAAAAAAAACATTATTTATAAAGAAAGCCTCGCATGTTCCTTTTTTATCTCATCCAGAAGAATGTGCTACCTATCTTGATAATATCTATTCATGAATAAATTGAAAAAAATAAGAGATTTTAACAATGCATCGGAACATTACGATCAGGATGCAATAATGCAATCAATAATTGCTGAGGAGTTGATCGAAAGGCTTAATTATATAAAAATAAATCCCAAGAGAATTTTGGATATTGGTTCCGCAACAGGAAAAAATTCTATCTTATTGGAAAAGATTTTTCCTAACGCGGAGATATATGAGCTTGATTTTTCGTTAGATATGTTAAGAGTATCTATGAATAAAAGAACAAGTTTCAAAAAATTGTTTTCATCTAAAAAAAGATATTTTGTGAATGCTGATATGGATCAATTACCATTCCATGAAAATACTTTTGATCTAATCATTTCAAGTAATTCAATTCAATGGTCTGAGAATGTTAATCAACTATTCAAAAATATTAATAATTTATTAACTATAGACGGTTTATTTTTATTTTCCTCTTTTTTAAAAAATACATTAATTGAATTACAACATTTTAAAGATAATGGGTTGACCCAAAATTTCTTAACTATTCAAGAATATGCTGAGATATTGAATAATAATAATTTTTACGATCCAGTTTTAATAAGAGATGAGTATCAAAATGAATATGACGATGCATTATCAGCATTGCGTGATTTAAAAAAAATTGGAGTCACAAAATCTGAGGATTCTCATAAAAGCCTAAGAGGAAAAAATTATTTATTAAAACTGATTGACCATTTAGATCAGTTTAAAAAAAATAATAAAAATATCCTAAGTTATGAAGTAATTCTGGGCCATGCCTGGAAAATTCGTAATGCAGAAGAGCATGTTATAAGGTTTATGAAGTAATGAAAAATTTTTTTATCACCGGTACTGGCACAGGGATTGGTAAAACTTATATTACCTCGATCATTTTAAAAAACATCTTACCGAGAAAAAAAATTATTGCTATTAAACCCATTGCTGCTGGATTTAGTCAGGATTCAATAAATGAAGATGTCCAGAATCTTTTAGATTGCCAAGCTTCAATTGATGACCATCATAAAATTAATTTTTACTCCTTAAAAAAAGCTGTCTCCCCTCATATTGGAACAGAAGAGGAGGACATACAAATTGACTTTAATTTTATTAAACAAAAGATAAATGATCTAGAAAACGAATACGATCGTATTCTGATTGAGGGTGTTGGGGGTTTATTATCCCCGGTGGACCAATCTAGGACGAATCTAGACCTGATTCACCATCTAGATATTCCTGTAATTGTAATTGTAGGTTTAAAGCTGGGTTGCATAAATGATGCCTTACTAACTCAGCATGCACTCCAATCAAATGGTATTAAGACGGCTGGATGGATCGGAAATCAAATTGATCCTGAGATGATGGAGGTTGAAAAAAATATAGAATATTTACAACAAAATATTAAATCGAATTGCCTTGGCATTATTAGGTACAATGATTCTAATTTTAAATTAGACATATAATTTATTTTTTATGATGTAATTAAGCACATCATCGGAGACTAAATTTTGAACATCTTCGATGCGCTGATTTTTAATTAATTTTTTTATTTCACTGGATGAAGCATCATAACCATCTCCGTTGTCGTAATATAGACAGTTATTTTGTTGACTTTGAAATTCTTTGAAATTTTTTACTACATCAATCTTTTTTGTTTCTGCTATCTGAAGAAAGTCATCAAAGGCTGATTTTCTTTTGATAACAATTATTTTTACTAACTTTAAGATTTCCTTCCAGTTTTTCCATCTATCAAAGCTGTAAAAACAATCTTCTCCAATCACAAGAACAAGTTGTGGATATATTTTTAGAAAATATTTAATGGTATCTATTGAAAAGGTGATCTGGTTTGATTGATTGACTTCGAAATTACTTATGTAGACATCTTTGGTTGCAGTATTAATCATGTTAATTCGATGTTTTGGTTCTGTTAAATTTTTATTGAATGCAGATACTCCAGTTGGTACAAGAATTATTTTTGTAAAATTTAATAATTTGAGTTGATTGATAATATATTGATGGCCATTATGAAAGGGATCAAAAGCACCACCAAACAGCGCAACATTATCTTGCATTATGAGCGGGTTTGCCCTTCACCGTAGACAATATATTTTTCTGAGGTTAATCCCTCAAGGCCAACAGGACCTCGAGCATGAAATTTATCAGTAGAGATTCCCACTTCGGCTCCTAGGCCATACTCAAAACCATCTGCGAATCTTGTTGAGGTATTAATCATTACACTAGATGAGTCAATTAACTTTAAAAAAGTTTGTGCATGGGTATAGTTTTCCGTGATTATAGCTTCAGTATGTTTGGATGAGTGTTTGTTAATAAAGTCTATACCTGATTTCAGTGAATTAACAATCTTAATGGATATGATTGGAGCTAAAAATTCTTCAAAAAAATCTTCAGAAGTGGCTTTTGTAATATTGGTAAGTATCTTGCATGTCTCTTTACAGCCACGCATTTCAACTTTATGTTTTTTAAATTTGGATGCTATTTTTTTTAAAAATGGATCAGCAATTGACTTATGAACAACAAGTGACTCGAGTGTATTGCATGTTCCATATCTTTGAGTTTTTGAATTTTCAACTATATCTATTGCCTGATTCAGTGATGCAAATTCGTCAACATAAATATGACAATTTCCATCAAGATGCTTAATAACCGGTATTTTGGCATTATCACTAATATTTTTGATTAAACCTTTTCCACCCCTAGGAATGATGACATCAATATAATCTTTTGCCGTGATCAGGTCATTAACTAAGGAGCGATCAGTTTTATTAACTATTTGTACGGCATTAAGAGGAAGCTTAGCTAGTTGTAATGCCTTTTGAATTAACTTCCCTAAAAATAAATTTGAGTGAAGAGCCTCAGAACCGCCTCTTAAAATTACAGAATTTCCTGATTTAACTGCTAGGGCTGCTACATCAATAGTTACATTAGGTCTGGATTCGTAAATTATTAGTATGACTCCAAGTGGAACACGCATTTTTCCAATTTTTAAGCCATTCGGCCTAACATTAATTTTTTCAATATTTCCTATAGGATCATTTAAAGAATGAATATTTCTTAAACCTTCACACATTGAATCAATCGTCTTGCCATTGATAACTAGTCGATCAACAAAGGCTGGATCTAAATCATTTTTTTTTGCTAGGGTTAAATCTTTTTTGTTTTCACTAATAATTTTAGTCTTGTAAGACATTAATTGTCTTTCAAGATGTAAAAGAAATTCATTCTTAGATAATGATGATGCATTTGCAATTGAAGAAGAGTCTATTTTTGCATTAATAAGCAGATTTTTAATATATTTATCCATTACGTGTCTTTAAAAAACAAATTTGTAAAATTTTTTTTATTTCCAATTTAGCATCAAGATCAATATATTGACCTTTACTTATTTTATCAACTAAGTGAATTTTTTGAATAATATTTTCTAAAAGTTTGAGACTCATCTTTGATGAAGCATCTTGGCAAAATTTTGAAAGATCTCCAAATAACCTTAAATTTTTTAAATTAATTTTTGAATCATTTTTATAGCGATAAACAGATTTAAAAAACCAGAATAATAAACTATTGAATTGAATTGGGTCATTTAAGGATTGTAAAAATTTATCTATTTTGTGAATAAAAACTTCTTGTTTGTCTTTAAAAATGGATGTAATGATATCAAATCCCTCATAGCTTGATTGGTTCAGAATATTAGTTTTTGAGGATAAGGTTTTTATTTTCAAAACATTATGAAGTGCCAAATAATTATTTACATTAGCAACTTCAATTGCGTTTATTTCGTCAGGCGTTAAATCAATCTTATAAGAGTTAATTAAATAAGTAAGATATTTTTTTCTTTCAAATTCTTTTATCTCTGTGTCAATAAATAATGAATCTAATCTTTCAAAATCAAACTTACCCTTTTTTGTGTATTTGATAATGAAAACGTTGTTACTTGAATTTTCTTTTAATAACGCTTCAATTATTTGAATATTTTTTACATTTTTTATATTTATTTTTATTAGATATCTTTCTCCAAATAAATCTGTGGAAAGATATTGATTCAGTTCATCTTCCAAGGATGTTTCATTGATTTCGACAGATGGATTTTTAATTTCTAAATTAATTTTTATTTCATGCATGGATTGATCAGAAATGCATGAATCATGATCATATAAGAAAAAAATATTATGTTTTTTTATCACATCGGATGTGAGATCAAAAACTTTCAATATTATTTTCCTAGATTATTAATTTCAGTTATCAATGAACGGGAAAGTTGCTCTATCATTGAATCCCTGAGATACCCTTCTTCCGCAGCTGCAGCATTATAAAGGGTCGGATCATATGTATACTCTCTTATTGCCTCCATTTTTCTTGGTTCTGACCATTTACCATTTGACTTAAATCGATATTCTATAGTCTGTACAAGCTCAAATTCTCCAACTTGACCATTACCAGCAAGCGACAAAATTCTCTTTGAAAAATTATTATTCATAATTTCAATAATCAGATCAGCATCTCCATCTTTATTTTCTTTGATATCCGAAAAAGATAGTTGTTTATGAACAAGTTTTGATAACCCAGAAG
>JAYQUI010000010.1:0-22488 GCA_038147655.1 Nitrosomonadales bacterium | reverse complement strand
TGAATCAGATATGGTTATCTAATGAGGATATTGTTGAAAGAGCAGCTGAACTTAAGTCGTTTAAAACCTTAATCAACAAAAATTTTCTTGTTAAAATTCAACCCAAAACAGATAGCTCGTTTCATTTTGGCGCGTTCCAGGATTTCTTTAATAAAGCAAATATAAGAGTCTTTAAAGATTTTCATTGGTATTTTGATCCCAAAGTAGATGGTCAAAAAATGTTTAAGATCATGAATTTAAATAGACAGCCGCTTAGAATTGAAAGTGATGCCTTTATACAAGGAATTATTGTGAGTCTGGATATACCCGCTACAGCCAATAGCTTGGAAGCTTTCGAAGAAATGGTTAATTTAATGAATGAGTTTTGTATTAAATTAAATGCAGTTATGGTTGATGGCCGAAATAAAGAAATTGACTCAGTATATGTGGCCTCAATCAAAAACCATATGAATCAAATTGTGAAAGAAATGGAAAAACATAATCTGACTCCAGGAAGTCAACAAGCACAAAAATACTTTGCCTAAATCAGCTATGACTGAAGATATAAATAAACAAATAAACTATCTAAAATCAGTTATTCGAGACCATGACCATCGTTATTACGTCCTTGATGACCCTCAAATATCTGACCATGAGTATGACAGTTTATTGAGGGAGCTAAAAAAATTAGAAGACTCTCATCCTGATTTAATCACTTCTGACTCACCAACTCAGAGAGTGGGTGGATCTCCGATTAGTGAGTTCAACCAAATTCAGCATAGCAAGCCGATGCTTTCGTTGGGAAATGCATTTGGCATTGATGAGCTTGAGGCCTTTAATAAGAGAATTAACGACACCCTCGATGCAAATGATGTTGAATTTAATGCTGAGTTAAAGTTTGATGGACTTGCCGTTACCATTCTCTATGAAAGCGGAATAATGAAGTATGCAGCAACACGAGGTGATGGGAGTGTTGGTGAAGATGTTACTCATAACATAAAAACCATCAAAACAATTCCCCTTAAGTTGCATGGAGAGAATCACCCACGCACCTTTGAGGTGAGAGGGGAAGTGTTGATGGATAAAAATGATTTTAAGGAACTAAATGATTATCAAATAAGCTTAGGCCAAAAAACTTTTGCAAATCCTCGTAATGCAGCAGCTGGTAGCCTAAGACAGCTTGATCCAAAAATAACTGCTAATAGAAAATTAAAATTTTACGCATATAGCCTTGGTCAAGTTGATCAAGACCTGGAGTTAACAAATCACACGGATATTCTTGAATATATACATAATGCCGGGGTGCCAATTTCTTCCTATTCACAAAGAGTGGTTGGAATCAATCAAATGCAACATTTTTATGAAGATATTTTAAAGAAAAGAAATAATCTGCCATTTGATATTGATGGCATTGTTTATAAAGTTAACTCAATTAAAAATCAAGAAAATTTAGGGTACGTTTCCAAGGCTCCACGATGGGCAATAGCCTATAAATTTCCTGCTGAAGAAGCTGAAACAGTTGTAAACGATATAAATGTTCAGGTTGGTAGAACCGGAGTTATTACCCCTGTAGCAAGATTACAACCTGTTTTTGTGTCAGGCGTTACTGTCACCAACGCAACCCTTCATAATGAAGATGAAATGCTTCGAAAGGATATCAGAATTGGAGATAGCGTTATAGTGAGGAGAGCAGGGGATGTTGTTCCGGAAGTAGTTAGGGTGATTAAGGAAAAACGTCCATCCACAGCCAAAGTTTTCAAAATGCCGCAATATTGTCCTATTTGTAACTCACAAGTAATAAGAATTGATGGTGAGGCAGCACAAAGGTGTACAGGGCAATTCAAGTGTGAAGCTCAAGCCAAACAGGCTATATCACATTATGTATCTAGAAAAGCAATGAATATTGAAGGATTGGGAGCAAAGATAATAGATCATTTTTTTGAAAAAGGAATGATCAAAAATATATCTGATATCTATCAGCTCGATTATGAAGAAATACAAAAAATGGAAGGATTTGGAGAAAAGTCTGCGGAAAATTTAAGAGATGCAATTGAGTTAAGTAAGAATACAACGCTAGCTAAGTTTATTTATGCGTTAGGAATCAGGAATGTTGGGGAGGCTACATCAAAAGACATAGTCAAGAAATTAGGGGCCTTAGAGAATGTAATGAAAGCTTCCATCGACGATTTTCTAGAAATTAACGATGTAGGTCCCGTTGTAGCTCAATCATTACATCAATTTTTCCAAGAAGATGAAAACAAGGTCATTATCAATAATATTATTGAATTTGGAGTTAAATGGGATGATCAAGCACAAGATGTAACAAACAATCAAAAACTTAATCAACAAACATTTGTCGTAACAGGGACTTTAGAGAACTTTTCCAGAGACGAAATAAAAGAGTTAATTGAAAATAATGGTGGAAAAGTCAGTGGAAGCGTGTCAAAAAAAACCAGCTATGTGATTATTGGTGATAATCCAGGGTCAAAAGCAGATAAAGCTACTGAGCTGGGAGTAAAAATAATTAACGAAAAACAACTAATGGAGTTACTTAATGATTAAACAATTTACATTAATTATATTTTTTAAATTATTGTTTATAAACAATGTTTATGCATACAATTTAGAAAATAATTGCGAAAAAGCAATTCAAGGAAACAACTTAAAGGCTGCAGCTGATGAAGCTGTCAAATTGAGCAAAGATAGTGCTTTTGACGGTGAATTTTGCTTAGGTAAAGTCTTAGTAAATGAAAATAAGCTAGATGACGGTATTAAGCAGTTTGAAAAATCTGAAAAATTAGCTCAACATCCAGCTGATCAAATGCTAGCTATCATGTTTAAAGGATTAGCATATAATGAAAAAAACGATATAAATCAAGCATTTACTGTGTTTAATTATGGATATGAAACTGCAAAGCTTGGTAATTCTAAGTTTGTTCAATTTGAGCGTAGATTTCTTATCCAGATGGGAAAAATACAAGAAACGCAAGAAAAGCATGAAGATGCATATGAATCCTTTGCAAAATCACTAAAAGCATCATCCAATGATGATGAACGTGCAGAATCATACGATAGATTAGCTCGCAGCGCTGCTCACCTGAAATACTATGATAGGGCGCGTGAATATTCTTTAAAAGGTTCAGTAATGTATAAAAAAACTGGTTATTTGGGTGAGTATGCAGAATTAACCTTACTGAAAGCAGAGTATGAAGTGCTTGATGATGCATATGATTTAGCTATGAATACACTAGAAGAGCTTGAAAAGCTTTGTATCGATGCTGGGGGTGAATATTACTTAGCAAAAACATATATCCAGCTACATAAGCTATCTAAAGAAGATAAGGATGTTTATTTAGCTAAAGCTACAGAGGTTGCTAATCGCATAGGGGCTAAAGATCTTTTAAATGATATATAATCTATTTAACATAATATACATTATACGAAATAAAGGATATGTTTTTCATTAAAAAGGTAGTTGTTTATGTCCTTAGCATCACATCTCTTCTTTTAATCCATAATGCATTAATGGCTAAAACTCCAGTAGCAATCTTATATGATGATATCTTTTTAGAACACAACACTGGCTCAGGTCATCCAGAAAGACCGGATCGATTATTTGACGTCATAGATACTTTAAAAAATAATCCTGACTTTAAATATGATCTTGTTTGGCCCAAAGTTCGCAAGGCTAGTAATTCAGAAATAGCATTAGCGCATTCTGAGAATTACATTCAACTTGTTGAAAATGAGATTAGGGCGCTTGATAATGACTCCCCTACCTTTCTTAGCACCGGTGATACGGTTATCTCACGAATAAGTCTTGAAGTTGCACAAATGTCTGTAGGTGCATCATTAGTTGGTATAGATGAGATCATGAATGGTAATGTTAAGGGGGCATTTTCTTTCAACAGACCTCCAGGACACCATGCGACTAAGGACAGAGGCATGGGATTCTGCATCTACAATCATGCTGCAGTAGCTGCCAAATACCTTCAAAATAAATACTCTTTATCAAAAGTATTAATTATCGATTTTGATGTCCATCATGGTAATGGAACCCAAGATATTTTCTATGATGATCCATCAGTATTTTATTTCAGTATACATCAGCATCCCTTTTATCCAGGTACTGGGCGCCCTACAGAAACCGGAATGGATGTTGGTAAGGGTTTCACCCTAAATATTGATTTAGCTGAAGGATCAGGTGATGATCAATTCATTAAAGGATTTTCAGAACAATTGGTTCCAAAAATGAATGATTTTAAACCTGAGTTTATATTAATCTCGGCTGGTTTTGATGCACATGATAATGATCTATTAGGTAAACTATCCTACACACCTAAAGGGTATAGTCAGGTAGCTAAAATTATTAACTCAATCTACAAGAATAGTAATGCAAAAGGGATTATGTATATGCTGGAAGGCGGCTATGTTCCTGAAAACATTGACAACGCAAGCCAAGCGATAATAAAAAGACTATTAGAACTCTAATTAGGAGTAATTATAGGCTTGCAACCTCTACTAAACAATCATGCGATGTTGGTGAGTTACCCATATCTCCAAAAGCATTTGAACTGACTGAGTTAACGACCCCATTATTCATTTGCCGCCAATACCCTAAGGTTGCCACAACAATCCCTTTATTTACATCTGTGGTGACCTTTGCAGCAGCCTCAAATGAGCCTCTATCATTGAATACTTTTACTTTTTGACCTTCAGTAACCCCGCGATTTTCTGCGTCAGCTGGATTAATCAGAACAAACTGCTCACCCTGCCCTTTAAGTTTATTTTCAATGTTGGCATAACTTGAATTAATAAACCCATGACTTTTCGGAGCTAATATATTCAATGGATATTTTTTTGCTAATTCGGGGTTAGCCTCATGAGTTTCTTTAGATGCAACATAGTCTGGTAATTCAGGTATATCTTCACCAGGTTGAAATCCTTCATACATTTGTCTAAAAGGACCTGCAACAAAATTTTTGGCTCCGACAACCCTAAATTCACATTTACCCGAAGGTGTTGGAAAATTTCCTTCCTTATGCGGCGCCCTATCATCTTTAGTGCCCACATTTAACCTGGCATAACCATGTTTTTTTAAGTAATTAAGATCAATCCCATCACAGGCTGGGGCATCCCAATCAATGTAATTTTCTAAACATTCTGTATCATTCCATTTAAAGTTGTCTTCTTCAAAACCAAGTCGACTAGCGAGCTGACGGAATATTTCATTATTTGGTAAACATTCTCCTGGTGAATCTATACATTTTTCATTATATGTAAGATATAAGTGACCCCAAGATAAAATAATATCTTCTTGCTCAGCTCCCATCGATGCTGGAAGCAATATATCTGCAAATGCAGCAGTATCTGAGATAAAGTGTTCAGCTGATATTAAAAACAGATCTTCGCGCTTCAAGCCCTCTAATATTTTTTCAGATTCAGTCGCCTGTGTTACCGGGTTAGTATTCCAACACATCATTGATTTAATGGGTACTTTTAGCTTTTGTTCTCCAGTCAGGACTCTACCAAGCTGAAGATTATTAACTACCTGAGTGCCTTCAGGAATTAGGTCTGGCCGACAAATTACATCAAATTTGTAAGGATGCTCCCATACAGGAAATTGAAGAATACCACCACCAACATGGCGCCATGCGCCAGTAAGGGCGGGTAAGGCAGTTACCGCTCTAATGGCTTGGCTTCCACCCCAACTCTTCTCTAAAGCTACTCCAATTCTAATAGCTGATGGCTGAGTTGTAGCATACTCTCTGGCTAGTTTTCTAATGTCTTCTGCTGGGATGCCTGTTATTTCTGCGGCCCATTCAGGAGTTCTTTCTTTGGCTTTTTCAGCTAATTCTGGATAACCAACAGTGTAATTATCAACATAATCTTGATCAACCAAACCTTCTTCTATAATGACATTCATCATTGCCATCGCTAAGGCACCATCCGTGCCAGGTTTTGGGCAAACGTGCCAATCAGCCTCTTTTGCAGTTCTAGATGCATAAGCATCGATCACCACAACTTTTGCACCTTGCTTCTGAGCTTCTTTAATAATATGCCAGTGATGTAAATTAGTGCTAACCGAATTACACGCCCAAACGATAATAAATTTAGAATGGATAAAGCTTTCAGGATCTACACCAGCCGTAGGCCCTATGGTTAATAACCATGCTGTGCATGAACCTTCTCCACAAAAAGTTCGTTCAGTTACGGTTGCGCCAAGTCTAGCAAAAAAAGCATCGCCTCCATTTAATCCATGGACTAAACCTTGGTTTCCTAAATAGCTATTTGGCATGATTGCTTGTGGACCATGCTCGGCAATGATCTCTTGCCATTTGTTAACTATGGTATCAAAGGCTTCATCCCATGTGATTCTTTCGAATTTCTTTTCACCCTTTGGTCCTACTCTTTTCATTGGATATAGAAGTCTATCCGGATGGTAGTGTCTTTTTTCATAATCATTTAATTTGACACACAAGCCTCCCCTAGTCATGGGATGGTCAGGATTTCCTTGAACTTTTATTAATTTTTTATCTTGAACATGAAATACCATTGAGCAGGTATCTGGACAATCATGTGGGCAACCACCATGATGTTTTTGAATTGCAGACTTAATATCACCATCCATAATATAGATCCTTATTGTTAATTAAGTAAAGCAACTTTAATTTAGCATAAAAAAAAAGCCCTGCAAACAGAGGGCTTTATTAAATACTAAATATATTTTAATTTGAAAATGCGATATTCATGCAGCGATCATTAATGAAAGTAAATTCAATCCTTTTCCAAGTCGTATCTTTACCTGATTTGACAATATTAGAGTAGTACCACATATCTACCTTATCTTTTTTCTTATTATCTTTGTTATCAGTTGGTCGTCCGATCGTTTTAGAAGCACCTTTAGGTTGAACGCCAATTTCTTTTTTATCAGGTTCACCAAGATACTTAATTACCCTAGCCTTCGGCTTGCCATTAAAAATCGTCAAAAATTCATCTTCAGTATAGATTTTCTTTTCTGCATAAGTAATTGATGATACGAGTAAAGTGATTAATGTTATTAATAAAAACTTCAATTTCATTTGTTCAACCTTCTTAATTATTAATTTGTAATTTTAACCCATCGTAAGCCAGAAAAACATGGTCGGGTAAGCTGACAGATACAGCATCATACTCTATATCATGAGTCATATGAATTAAAAAAGTTCGTTTTGGGTTGATCTTTTCAGCCATGGCCAAACTTTGTTTAAAACCATAGTGAGAGAAATGGGGCTCAAATCTTAAACAATCAAGCATTAAAGTATCAATACCTTGCAATAGTTCTAGTGTTGAATCGGGTATTTCGGATACATCGGTAATGTATGCAAAGCGTCCAATTCGATAGCCCAATATTTCCATCCTTCCATGGATCACAGGGAGTGGAATGACTTCATGACTACCAATGTTAAATAGCTGATCGACTACTTGTGCATGCAAGACTGGGGTTTCCCAAAACTTGGTTTCCTCTCGAATTGCGTATTGAAACTTTAATTTGAGTTCACTCATGGTATTTTGATTGGCAAAAATGGGGATGGCTTTTTTATATTTTTGACAATAAGCTCGTAAATCATCCATGCCATGACAGTGGTCGGCATGATGATGAGTGTATAGGACCGCATCAATCTTATCGATAGACTCTCGCATGGCTTGCATTTTAAAATCTGGGGAAGTATCAATTAAGATATTTGTTCCATCATCCATAGTAATTAGCGAAGAGCATCGTGATCTTTTATTTTTTGGGTTATCTGAATGACATACTGCACACTGGCATCCAATGACCGGTGTACCTGCACTTGAACCCGCGCCTAAAACTGTGACCCTCATTGCGATTGTTTACACTTAGAAAAAAGATCAAAGAAATTAGATGTGGTCATCTTCGCTACATCTTCAACTGGAATATTTTTTAGTCTACTAATTTCCTCTGCAACATGGATTACTTTGGACGGATCATTGGTTTTACCACGAAAAGGAACTGGGGTTAGATAAGGCGAGTCTGTTTCAATTAACATCCGCTCTAATGGAATTTTTGTTGCTGTTTCTTTTAAATCTTTGGCATTTTTAAAAGTCACAATACCTGAAAAGGAAATAAAGAAATCCAACTCAATAGCCTGCATCGCCATCTCATATGTTTCAGTAAAACAGTGTAGTACTCCTCGAGTTCCCGGCCTGAGTTCCTCTTTTAGAATTTGAATAGTATCTTCGCGAGCTTCTCGAGTATGAATAATCAGTGGCAGGTTTGCCTCATTGGCTGCACGAATGTGAGTTCTAAATCTACTCCTTTGCCACTCTAGATCTCCTTTCAGGCGAAAATAATCTAGGCCTGTTTCCCCGATGGCAACTACTTTATCTTTTGATCCAATGTTGACTAATTCATCGACTGTTGGCTCAACAATATCTTCATAGTCTGGATGGACCCCTATTGACGCGAATAGATTGTCATGATTTTCGGCCAACTCATTTATTTCAGGAAATTTGTCCATTTCCACACTGACACAAAGAGCATGTGTAACTTGATTCTCCTGCATGTTAGTTAGAATCTCCGGTAAATTCTTTCTTAACTCTGGAAAATTTAAATGACAATGTGAATCTACGTACATTAAACAAATATCCTTTTGTAGTCGATCATTAAGTTATCAAGAGCAATCGACTTATTAATTGTTGTTTCAGATAACCTTCGATACTCAATTAATTTTTTATAAAAATTCAACAACTCTTTATAGGAAAGTTGATTACTGATAAGTTCAATCTGATCTAGCAAGTTTTTGAAGTAGTAGACCTTACTAAACTCTTTAAAATGAGCTAGATCAGCAATCCATTTTTGCATCATATCGACAAAAAATTGGGGTCCTGAAGCTAACAAACTCTCATTTACATCCATCATATCGAAACTCTTTCCACGGAGAAAAATTTTAACTATGGAATTTATGAGCTCTTTATCATCGGCCATCTGAATTGCTAAAAAAGGTTTGCGCTCAGCTAAATCTAAAAACTTAATAGCTTCTGGATGTTCATCTTTTAAATAATCTTCACATTGCTTGTTGGTGGGTGAAGCTAGTTTATGAATCGTTGCACGACTACGAATAGTCGGTAATATTTTGTGAAGATTGGATGTCAGTAAAATAAAAAATGTATTATTTGGAGGCTCTTCAAGATTCTTTAACAATGCATTTGCAGCACTTGAAGTTAAATAATGAGTGTTTTTAATAAAAATAACTTTTTTATCATGTTCGCTTGTGCTGGCTAGCTCTATAAATGAGGACAATTCTCTAATTTGATCTATGGTTATAACGTCGCTTTTTAATTCTATATTTTTATCAATGAGCCTAATGTTTGGATGTTCATCAATAAGATATCGACATGAGGGACAAGCATTACAGGTTTTGTTTTCATCGGTTAAATTTTCACATAGCAACTTTTTTAATAGATTCTCCAATAATTGATCTGCTCCGATCCCCTCTTCGGCATCAAACAAATGTGTTTGTGTTTTTATTAAGTCTGAAATAAATGCAGAAGAATGATATTGTTCAAACCAATTGATCATTTGACTAACTCATCCAATTTTTTAGAAATAATCTGTTGTATTTGGTCAATGGTTTGTGATGAATCAATCACAAGAAATCTTGAGTGTGCTTCAGCTAATTCTAGGTAGACTTTTCTCACGCCATTAAAAAATGTTGACGATTGTTTTTCAAATTTATCTAAGTTCCGCTCATTGGAGATTCTAGAATGGGCTGTATCTGGATCAAGATCAAACAAAAAAGTAAGGTCAGGGGTAAGGTTTGGATGCACCAATTCTTCTAGTGATTTAATAAAAGACTTATCAATACCCTTCCCTCCTTGCTGATAAGCATAGCTTGCATCAGTAAATCGATCACAGATGATAGATATATTTGACTTCAGCGCAGGTTGAATAACAGTGACTATGTGTTCATAACGTGCAGCAAACATCATCATAGTTTCGGTACCAACATCCATATCCTCATGCAAAAGTAATTGTCTTAACTTTTCACCAATTTCAGTACCACCGGGTTCTCTGGTGAGTTTATTCTGAATATTTTTTTTATTTAGGTAGTTTTGAATAAATTCGAGGTGTGTCGATTTTCCTGCACCATCTATTCCTTCAACTGTAATAAAATATGCCATTATTTTTTCTTAATTTTTCTCTGAAAGGTATTTACTGCTTTATTGTGTTCTTCAAGGGTAACAGAAAATTTATGTCGATGATTGCCCATGGAGACAAAATACAAAGCATCAGTTTTAGCTGGATTTAATGCAGCATTAATCGACTGATAACTAACAATACATATAGGAGTTGGCGGTAATTCTTTTCTGGTGTACGTATTATGCGGATGATCTTTTCTTAAGTCTTTTTTTCTGATGTTGCCATCAAATTTCTTAATTCCATAAATCACGGTTGGGTCACTTTGTAATGGCATCCCCATATTTAGGCGATTCACAAATACACCAGATACCTCAGAGGCTTCATCATAAAAGACCACCTCTTTTTCAATGATGGACGCCATGATTAGTGCTTCATATTGATTATCGTAAGGAAGGTTTTGTTGTCGATGATTCCAAGCTAACTTTAGTTTCTTATCTAGGTGGCTATGTGCTGTTTTTAAAAGCTCAATGTCTGTAGTATTTTTTGTAAAATAATAGGTATCCGCATAAACTAAACCCTCCAAACTTTTTGCCTCAACATTCATTAATTTTAAAATTTTTTCCTCATCATACTCATCGACAGTTTGTTTTATATTTGGATTTTTTTTAATTAAATTAAATATCTGCTGCATGGTTTGACCCTCAACAAATGTAATTGCGTGAGTAGTCTCCAAGCCCTGGGTAATCATACGAATAAGATCTACAGAATTGTCGCCATTATTTATTCTATAACTCCCCTTTTTAATATTATTTTGGTTTCCGGTAATATAAAAAAGGGTTTTAAATCTCCAAGTCGAGGTAATTAATTTATTGTCATAAAACATTTTGATCACTGAATTTAGCGTTGAGCCTTCTGCAATTTCAAAATCTTGATTATTTTCAGTGATATTAACTTTGAAGAATAATAAATGGATGGAGAGGAGGATAAAAACAAGAACAAATGCAATCCTATAAAAGACGTAATGTTTATCAAACAAAAAAGCTAATAATTTATTTTTTTGCATATTCTAAATTAAGGTTTCTATTTAATTCTTTAACGATTTCTAAGTTAGTGTCAAACATAAATTCATCGTATTTTTTTACTGGAATAACTCCATAAACTGAGTTCATCAGATACATTTCTTGATATCGATTCACTTTATCATAATGGATAGATTTAAAATCATAAGCTATATTATTCTTAGTTAAATAATCGACTAGAAGGTCACGACTAACCCCAACGAGCCCTGACTCTTGATTGCTTGGTAAGATAAATTTTGATTTTGTCCGAAAAAAAATACAGTGAAATGCTCCCTCAATAATTCTTTTTTCTTGATCCAAAAATACTCGATCGGTAATATTTGCTTTT
Source organism: Nitrosomonadales bacterium (assembly GCA_038147655.1). Taxonomy (GTDB): domain Bacteria; phylum Pseudomonadota; class Gammaproteobacteria; order Burkholderiales; family Methylophilaceae; genus BACL14. The sequence continues at coordinate 10,961 of JAYQUI010000010.1, read as the reverse complement.
TTACCTCCCAAGGCAAGAACATTTAATAAGCGATTGAGGTGTTTTAATTCAGAAATGATATTTTTTTCAATTGGAAAATGTACTGATTCAACTAGAACACCCTTTTGACTCTCAATGAGACGCTTATGATCAAAGTCATATGATTGAATCACTATATTTGGCTGGATTGAGCGATCATATAAGTAACCTCGGCTAGATTCTCCTCTAGTAATAATCACCTTGATAATTTTTACACTGGATTGATTACAAACTTTTAAAACATCAGCTAACAAACCATCCTTTTTGGGAGCTTTGATGCCAATGATTTTTGCATCATTTTTTAATTTTTTATAATGCAGACTAAAGTGAGGTATCTTTCCATTCTTGGAGACAAATGTTCTGAACACTCCATCACCGAATTGAAAACCTCGGTCATTAATTGAAATTAGATTGGTAAATTTTCCATTAACAAGTGTTTTATTCACAACTTATTATAGTAAGTATCAAATGGTGTTAAATACTAAACTACCATTAGTTCCACCGAAACCAAAGTTATTTTTTAATGCAGCCTTAACTTGAAGATCTCTAGCTTCATTAGGAACATAATCCAGATCACACTCAGGATCAGGGTCTGTAAGGTTGATGGTTGGTGGTGATTTTTGGTGATGCAAGGTTAAAACTGTAAAAATTGATTCAATACCCCCTGCGCCGCCTAAGAGATGACCCGTCATTGATTTGGTTGAGTTTACAGCTAATTTGTATGCATGATCTCCAAAGAGCTCTTTAAGGGCATTAGTTTCATTAATATCACCCAATGGTGTCGAGGTACCGTGAGCATTAATAAAACCAATATCTTGCGGATTTAAATTCGCATTCTTTAAAGCATTAGCCATCGACCTTCTTGGTCCATCAGTCGATGGAGCTGTAATATGGTATGCATCCGCACTCATTCCGTACCCAGAGAGTTCAGCATAGATTTTAGCGCCGCGTTTTTTTGCAGACTCATATTCTTCTAACACCATTACCCCGGCTCCTTCTCCAATGACAAAACCATCACGGCCTTTATCCCATGGTCTTGATGCTGATGCTGGATCATCATTTCGACTTGATAATGCTTTTGCGGAGGCAAAGCCTGCAACGGATAACTCTGTAATTGCCGCTTCTGAGCCGCCAGCAACCATAACATCTGCGTCACCATATTCAATCATTCTTGCCGCATCACCAATACAGTGAGTTCCGGTAGTGCAAGCAGTAACTATTGAAATATTTGGACCTTTAAGCCCATACATGATTGATAAATTACCAGAAATCATATTGATAATGGTTCCTGGAATAAAAAATGGAGAAACTCTTCGCGGTCCAGATTCATCGTATGTGTCATTAGTACTTTCAATCATACCCAAACCACCAATGCCTGATCCAATTGCAACACCAATTCTTTCAGCATTTTGCTCATTCACTTCCAACCCAGAATCATTAAGTGCCTCGATACCAGCCACTAAACCATACTGAATAAAGGTATCAATTCTTCTAACTTCTTTTGGAGGTAAATACTTGCTAGGATCAAAATCTTTAACTTCCCCAGCAACTTGTGATGCAAAAGCACTGGCATCAAACTTTGTGATTTTGGTTATACCAGAAACGCCATTTAATGCATTATTCCAGGATTCATTCACTCCTATTCCAATAGGAGTGACCAAACCCAGTCCAGTCACAACGACTCTTCTGCGAGACATTTTAGAAATTATTGATTGTTATTGATGTAATCAATAGCTTGTTGAACAGTTGTAATTTTTTCAGCTTGTTCGTCAGGAATTTCTGTGCCGAATTCTTCTTCAAGAGCCATTACTAATTCAACTGTGTCAAGGGAGTCCGCACCTAAATCATCAATGAAAGATGATTCGTTTTTAACATTAGCTGCGTCTGTACCTAATTGCTCAGATACAATTTTTTTAACTCTTTGTTCGATGTCAGACATCTAATTACCCCTTAAATATTAAAAAACGCTATTTTAGCAAAAAGAATCAATTTTGATGCAAAAAAGTTCATTTTTTTTACACCATTAACATGCCGCCATTGACATGAATTGTTTCGCCTGTTATATACGATGAATCATCAGATGCAAGAAAGCAAACCGCCTTTGCTACATCTTCTGGATTACCTAGCCTAGCTAAAGGGATCAGGCTGATTAGTTTATCCTTATGTTCATCATTTAATCCCTTGGTCATATCCGTATCAATAAAACCCGGTGCAACGCAATTGACGGTAATATTTCTGCTACCCAACTCTTGAGCCAATGATTTAGAAAAACCTGCGATACCGGCTTTAGTTGCCGCATAATTCACTTGTCCCGCATTACCCATATGGCCAACTACTGAGGAGATATTAATAATTCTTCCGGATCTTTTTTTCATCATAGGTCTTAAAACAGCCTGTGATAATTTATAGGCAGATTTTAGATTAGTCTGAATAACGCTATCCCAATCATCATCAGACATTCTCATAAGCAAAGTATCTTTTGTAATACCAGCGTTATTGACTAAAACATCAATATCGCCATGATTTTCAGCTATTTTGGAAATTAGATCAGTGATTGAGTCATTGTCATTAACATTCAAAACATATCCCCTACCCTCTAGATTATGAATTTGAAAGTTTTTTTCAATTATTTCAGCTCCTTGAGGTGATGTGGCTGTCCCTATCGTCAAAAACCCTTGTTTCGATAACTCAACTGCGATTGCAGCCCCTATTCCTCGACTTGCTCCTGTAACTAATGCTATTTTTTTCATAATTAATCTCTAATTTTATAATTCGTTAAATGCTTCGTCAGAATTTATTGTGAAGTGTTTAATATCTTCTGACTTAGTAATTCTTCTGTTTAGACCCCACAGCACTTTACCAGGGCCTGACTCAATAAAAATATTCACCCCTTGCTTTTCTAGGTATTGAATTGATGCAGTCCACTTCACTGGATTGAATAACTGAGCAACAAGATTTTCTTTTATCAGGTTTTTATCAACCACGTCTGTTGCATTTACATTTTGAACAACCGGAATGTCTGCATCATTAAAATCAAAAGTATTTAAGTAACTTCCAAAATCCTCTGCAGCTGATCGCATTAAGCTGCAGTGAGATGGAACACTCACTGGCAGCAAAAGAGCTCTTTTTGCACCACTATCTTTAAATTTTTCCAAAGACTGTTCAATTAATTTCTTCTCACCTGCCACTACAATTTGCCCCGGTGAGTTGTAATTGACAGGCTCAATCACACCAGTTGATTGTAATGTCTTGCATATCTCCTCAACAACATTGTCTTCCAAACCTAAAATAGCAGCCATAGCTCCTTCTCCTGCAGGAACAGCATTTTGCATGAGCTGAGCCCGTTTTTGAACAATTTTTACTGCTGTATCGACTGAAAAAACTCCTGCAACACATGCTGCAGTAATCTCACCCAGGCTATGACCTGCAACATAATCAATCTGCAAACTCGATTTTTTTTCTTTAAGTAACAGATAAGTTGCGTAGCCAGATAAAAACATAATAGGCTGTGTGAAAATGGTTTGATTAATCTTATCATTGTCAGATGTTATTAAATCTAATAGATCTTCTCCAAAAATATCTGATCCCATACCAAATACTTCTTTAACAACATTGCTATCAAACCCATTCATCATTCCAACTGATTGAGATCCTTGTCCAGGAAATAACAAGACACTTTTCATATTAAACCTTTATAAGTGATGAGCCCCAGGTAAATCCTCCACCAAAAGCTTCCATTAAAATTATTTCATTCTTCTTAATTCTTCCAGAAGTAATCCCTTCGTTGAGGGCCAAAGGAATCGATGCAGCAGAAGTATTGCCATGTTTGTTGATTGTGACAATCACTTTATCCATAGTCATATCTAATTTTTTAGCTGTTGCTTGAAGAATCCTAATATTAGCTTGATGAGGAACAAGCCAATCAATATCTCCCTTTGAAAAACCGGTTCCTTGAAGGGTTTCATCGACGATTTGATCAAGTGTATTCACAGCAATTTTAAAGACTGCATTTCCTTGCATTTCTATTGTATTAGGTTTGTTATCTTTAGGTTTTCGAGGCACGTGTAATAGATCCTCATATTCTCCATTACTATTTATAATGCTTTTAATAATGCCCGGCTCTTCTGATGCCTCTAGAATAACTGCGCCTGCTCCATCACCCCAAAGAATCGCGTTTGAGCGATCAGTATAATCAGTAATGGTTGACATGCAATCAGCCCCTATAACTAAAATTTTCTGATACATGCCAGATTTAATAAAGCTATCAGCGGTTGTTAAGGCGTATATAAAGCCACTACAAACAGCCTGAACATCAAAAGCAGGAATATTTTTCATACCTAACTTACGTTGAACCGCACAAGCTACACTAGGAAAAATTTTATCAGGCGTTGTGGTCGCGACAATGATTAAGTTAATATCATTTTTATTATAAGAAGATTTCTCAATGGCATCTAATGCAGCGAAATATGCAAGGTCGGAGGTAGACTGACCATCTTCAACAACATGTCTTTGCTCTATACCTGTTCTGGTTCTAATCCACTCATCGGAGGTATCAAAAATTTTTTCAAGATCTGTATTGGATAATATTTTTTTAGGCAAAAAAGATCCTGTAGCGACAATTTTTGAGTAACTCATAATTAGATTAATTTTTGATCTATTTTTAACTGTTTGGAAATTTTAGCAATCATCTTACTATTCGCCTCCTCATAGGCAGTCATTAAGGCATGCTCAAACGAGAATGCATCTGCACTACCATGACTCTTCACAACTATACCATTTATTCCCAAAAAAGCAGCGCCATTGTAACGCCTTGGATCGAGTCTCTTTTTAAAAGCTTTTAAAACAGGGAGGGCGAATAATGCCAAAAACTTTGTACCAATATTTTTCTTGAATTCTTGTCCAAGAAAGTCAGCAAACATTTTTGCTAAGCCCTCGGTGGTTTTTAAGGAAATATTCCCTACAAAACCATCGCAAACTATAACGTCAGTTGTACCTTTAAAGATATCATTTCCTTCAACGTTGCCATAAAAATTTAAATGACTCTTTTTTAATAATTCGTAAGTTTCTTTGGTGACTTCATTACCTTTAATTGATTCTGAACCGATATTTAAAAGCCCAACTGATGGTTTCTTTTTTTTCGATATCACCGAAGAAAGTATGGATCCCATAATAGCAAACTGAGTTAAATGATGGCTTGTGCAATCAGCATTAGCTCCCAAATCCAGCATACAAGACGTTCCTTTCTGATTAGGAAGGAATGAAGCAATTGCTGGACGATCAATTCCAGGTAACATCCTTAGAACAAATCTACCTGTGGCCATTAAGGCTCCAGTATTACCGGCACTCACAATTGCATCTGCTGACCCTTCTTTTACCAAATTGATAGCAAGTCTCATTGATGAGCTTTTCTTATTTTTAAGCGCAGATTGGGGAGATTCGTCCATAGTAACGAATTGTGTTGTATGAATTATCGATAATCTGTCGAAAGACTCTATAGGTTTTTTTAAAAACTTTTTTATTGTAGATTCGTTACCAACTAAAGTAATGGAGGCATCAGGGTGTGATTTAAGGAAATTTAAAGAAGCTGGTACAGTGATTTTGGGACCAAAATCACCGCCCATTGCATCAACAGATATTGATACAGTCATTTAAATAGTTACTCAGGTTTGTCTTGAATAACTTTTTTACCTTTGTAAAATCCTGTTGGTGATACATGATGTCTCAAATGCACTTCTCCAGTGGTTGGCTCAACTGCCAAAGCTGGATTATCAAGACCGTCATGCGACCTTTTCATATTTCTTCTTGAAGGTGATTTTTTACTCTTTTGAACAGCCATATTTATTCCTTAATTAATTACACTCAAATGCATGTTTTGGTGAAGTAGGCAATTCTAATAGAATCTCATCCTCAATGAAAGATAATAAATCAAAATTATAATTAATTTCAATTTTAATATCATCAATAACATGCTTTTCCGACTTGCTGGTTGCTTGAACTAGCTCGTAGCGATTGGATGTTTTGAGTTTGAGTTCAACATCCTCTAAGCAACGATAACACAACAGCCTTAAATCGATGTTTAACTCTAGATTTAAGAAGTGTTGTCCAAGATCTTCTGAAATCGAAACATCATAAAACAAGCTATCATCATCAGATATTTTAAAATCTGATAATCGGTTAAATTTAAAGATCGGAATTTTATCACATATCCTCTCTTTTTTTGCAATAAATCTATATAAATCAAAGTTTTGTAAATTGTAGTTATTCTTCATAAAGGTGCTAAAATAATAAGGATATATATCTACCATGATATAATCAAAACTTCAGAATTCAATCAATTTTACGGATAAACGATTTGTTTAATAAAATTTTAATTGCAAACCGTGGGGAAATTGCTGTGCGTATTATTCGCGCATGCAAAGAAATGGGTATTACAAGTGTGGCTATTTTCTCTGATGCGGACAGACATGCTTTGCATGTTAAAAAAGCTGACGAGTCTTACTTTGTTGGCGATGATCCACTTAAAGGATATTTAAACGCCCACAGGATAGTCAATATTGCAGTTACAGCCAGATGTGACGCTATCCATCCAGGTTATGGTTTTTTGTCTGAAAACCCTGAATTGGCGGCCATTTGTGCAAAACGTGGTATTAAGTTTATAGGTCCCGAAAGTTCTATTATTCACAAGATGGGTGACAAAATACAAGCTAGAAAAGCTATGATCGAAGCTGGAGTTCCTGTAACACCTGGAAGTGATGGAAATATTAATAGCGTTGAAGAAGCTCAATCCTTAGCAAATGAAATTGGTTATCCGGTCATGCTCAAAGCTACAAATGGAGGCGGTGGGCGTGGTATCCGAAGATGTGATAACGATAAAGAATTAGTTTCTAATTACGATCGTGTGATATCAGAAGCTACAAAAGCATTTGGAAATCCTGAACTATTTATGGAAAAGTGTGTTGTATCTCCAAAGCATATTGAAGTTCAAATCTTGGCAGACTCTCATGGAAACGCGATTCATTTATTTGAGAGGGATTGTTCTATTCAGCGAAGAAACCAAAAGCTAATTGAAATTGCCCCATCCCCTCAACTTTCAAACGAGCAAAGAGATTATATTGGCAGTCTTGCAGTAAAAGCTGCTAAGGCGGTGAATTATGAAAATGCAGGCACTGTAGAATTCCTGCTTGACCAGGATGATAATTTTTATTTCATGGAGATGAATACCAGATTACAAGTTGAGCACACGATCACGGAATCCATCACTGGAATTGATATTGTTCAGGAGCAAATTAGAATTGCTTTTGGCCACCAATTAAGATTTAAACAAGAAGATGTTAATTTTAGAGGTTTTGCTATCGAGTTCAGAATTAATGCTGAGGATCCAAAACAAGAATTCCTACCCTCTTTTGGTAAAATAACTAGGTATTATGCAGCTGGGGGGCCTGGAGTGAGAACAGATGCATCCATATATACCGGTTACGTTATTCCGCCATATTACGACTCTATGTGCGCTAAATTAACTGTTTGGGCACTCACTTGGCAAGATGTTGTTCAGCGAGGAAAACGCGCTCTTGATGATCTTGTTATTTATGGTGTAAAAACAACAATCCCATATTATTTAGAGATTTTAAATAATGAAAGTTTTAAAGAAGGTGAATTTGATACTTCCTTTGTAACATCTCACCCTGAATTAACTGATTTTAACGACGAACTTCCACCAGATGTTATCGCCGCTGCTATATCGGCTGCTATTGCCGCACATGAAGGTATGTAAATTATGAAAAAAATTGATATTACAGAATTAGTTTTACGAGATGGTCATCAGTGCCATATTGCAACCAGATTAAGAACTGAGGATATGCTCCCTATTTGTAGTGAGCTCGATAATCTAGGATTTTGGTCAGTTGAGGCTTGGGGTGGTGCTACTTTTGATGCATGTGTGAGATATTTGAGAGAAGATCCATGGGAAAGGCTTAGAAGATTAAGGCATGCTTTACCTAATAGCAGGATACAAATGTTACTTCGCGGTCAAAATCTTCTTGGATACAGACATTACTCAGATGATGTAGTAGATCTTTTCGTGAAAAAATCGGCTGACAATGGCGTGGATGTTTTTAGAATTTTTGATGCAATGAATGATTTAAGAAATATTCAAACATCATTAGAATCAGTAAAAAAATATAAAAAACATGCGGAAGTGGCAATTAGCTACACCACCTCTCCTCTTCATAACGTCGACTATTTTACTGGTCTTGCTAAAGAAATTGAAAATCATGGTGCTGACAGCTTGGCTATTAAAGATATGGCCGGCTTACTGACCCCAAAATCAACAAAAGATTTAGTGACAAGCATTTCTAAAGAAATTTCATTACCTATCCATATTCATAGCCATGCAACTTCCGGTTTAGCAACAGCTAACTTATTTGCTGCTGTTGAGTGTGGCGCAACTATGATTGATACATGTAACTCAAGCTTCTCAGAAGGAGCAAGTCATCCAACAACAGAGTCTGTCATCGCCGGCCTGCATGAGCTTGGTTATGAAACAGGAGTTCAGTTAGATAAAATTGAAAACATTACTTCATATTTAAAAGATATTAGAAAAAAATATTGGCAATTTGAATCTGAATTTACTGGTCTTGACCCAAGAGTCTTAATTAATCAAGTTCCAGGTGGAATGATTTCTAACTTATCCAGCCAATTAAAAGACCAAGGCGCTTTAGATAAAATGAATGAGGTACTCGCTGAAATTCCTAATGTTAGAAAAGATTTAGGCTACCCTCCTCTTGTCACCCCAACGTCCCAGATTGTTGGAACGCAAGCAGCATTAAATATTATTACGGGCGAACGATATAAATCAATTACTAATGAAGTTAAAAATTACTTTTTAGGTGAGTACGGTAAAGCCTTGGGTGAGATCAATCAAGAGGTTATGAAAAAAGCTATCGGTGATGAAAAGCCAATGACTTGTAGACCGGCAGACAATTTGAAGCCGGAAATCAATAACCTAAAAGTAAAATGTGAGGATGTTGCAAAATCTGAAGAAGATCTATTAACATATGCAATGTTCCCAGATCTAGCAAACACATTCCTTAAAGAAAGAAATGCAGGAACACTAGAGCCTGAGGAGCTACTCGATATAGAAGAGTCTAAATCAAGCGCAGCTAAATATGCCCCTTCTGAATTCAATGTAACGCTACACGGGGAAACTTATCATATTAAACTCACTGGCTCTGGAAATCCAGGCCAACATGAAAAACCATATCATGTAGTTGTAGATGGCATCTCTGAAGAAGTTCTAATTGAAACATTGGATATGGTTGAAGTCGGCAATAGTGATGCTTCTAAAACCACCTCAAGTGCTCCAAAATCTGGTGGTAATTTGAGGCCAACACATGATGGTTGTGTGACAACTGCCATGCCAGGAACCGTTATCGATATTAAGGTAAATGTTGGTGACCAAGTAAATGCTGGTGATTCGCTCATTGTAATTGAAGCAATGAAGATGGAAAATGAAATCCAGGCGCCTAAATCTGGAACTGTGGTTGGAATACATATTTCCAAAGGTCAAAACATATCTCCAGATATTACTTTAATTGAGATACAAGCTTAATTTCTAGATTTTATGGAAACAAAAATAATTCTAGCCTCCTCGTCAGTTTATAGGAGAGAATTGCTAAAAAGAATTGTTTCTGACTTTGAATCTATTTCACCAGAAATTGAAGAGAGTCAAAGAGATCATGAATCTCCAATAAAGATGGCTCTCAGACTATCTGAAGAAAAAGCAAAAAAAATTGCAGCGTCATCGGACACTAACTCCATTATAATAGGTTGCGATCAAACCGCTGTGGTTGAAAATACTATCCTACAGAAACCAATGACATACGAAAATGCATTCAAACAGTTGCAATTTCTAAGTGGAAAAGTAGTGAAATTTTATAGTGCATTTTGTGTATTAAATAATAATAATCAGACTTTGATTTCAGACTACTCAGAATTTGAAGCTAAATACAAACTGCTCACTGATGATCTGATAGATAAATATTTAAAGAAGGATGAGCCCTATTTTTGTGTTGGTAGCATCAAATCTGAGTCTTATGGAATAACCCTGCTTGAAAGTATTAAAAATGATGATCCAACATCCATTATTGGACTGCCACTTATCAAGATATCCAAAATTCTAATGGACGAAAATATTATCTAATGACAAACAAAAATGGAGATTTGTACGTTATACCCATTCCACTGAATGAAGATTTAGATGATTTTTATACTCTAAAGCAAAAAGAAAGAGTAAATCATATTCAACACTTTGTGGTTGAAAATAAAAAACCAGCAAGAAATTCCTTAAAAAAACTTGAATTAAATACATCCCTTCAAGAGCTAAACCTTCATGAAAATAACAAAAATTCCCAATTGAATTATGAAGAAATATTAGGCATTATAAAATCAGGTAGTGACGTTGGATTAATTTCTGATTGTGGTCTTCCGGGAGTAGCTGATCCAGGATCGAAATTAGTTCTCAAGTGTCATTTCGATAATATAAAAGTAAAAACTATTGCTCAAGAATCATCGATTCTTTCATCACTCGCTTGTTCAGGATGTAATGGACAGAACTTTGAATTTGTTGGCTATCTTCCGATTGACAAAAATGAAAGAAAAAAATATATAAGTAACTTGGCTGTAGAAATTAATAAGTCAAAAAAAACTTTCATCTTTATTGAAACACCTCATAGAAACCATGAAACATTCCAATTTTTATTAGAAAGTTTAAATGCTGAAAATTTATTATGCATAGCTTATGATATAAATGGTGACTCTGAATCCATCTTTACAAATTCAATTAAAGGTTGGCAGAAAATAAATTTTAAGTTTGAAAAGAAGCCGTGTATTTTTCTAGTTAACTAAAAGGCTTAAAGGTTAGTCTGTGAATATTGCATGGACCATAC